>CAZVKP010000116.1:0-8599 GCA_964627635.1 uncultured Calditrichaceae bacterium
AGCAGGCAAACAATGCGGGAATGCTCCGAAGGAGCAACATAATATAGCCAGGGGCACCGCCCCTGGAATTGAAAACTGAAGCGCTTGATTTAAAGTAATTAGGCTCCCTAAAACACCCCGCTTTGCATAGCCATCCCTGTGGGAGAAGCAGGGTGTTAATTTCAACAGGTAAATAAAAAATTTCCCTTTAATCAATGCGAATAGAGTCTTAATTTTGAGTAATCCAAAACATTTAGTATTTTATAGCATTTAATCTGTGGATAATAGGGTAATCCAGGGAAAATTGATTGGTGGCAAAATTGAATAAATTAAAGAAGGTCGCTAAGTGGTCTCTTAAAATAATAGTATCGATATTTGTTATTCTTACTGTTCTGCTTATTCTGTTGACGCTGCCCCCCGGCGAAACATTCATTCGCCTCACCTTGCAAAAACAACTCGGTAGCGCTTTGGATCAGACGGTTAAAATAGAAAAATTTGAGACAAATTTAATTTCACGGATTCAGTTTAGCGACCTGCAAATCTACCAGCTTAAAGATCAAACCAGGGTCCCTTTTATTTCCCTCGGTTTCGGACGGGTTGATTATCGTCTGTGGAATTTATTGAAGAAGAAAATTTCCATAGAGTCGATAAAGCTGGAAAGATTAGATGCCTCTATCATTCAGGATAGCAGCGGTTTTGTAAATCTGCCGGTGACTACTGCAGATACCACAGTGGCTGTTCAGGAAGACACAACGGCTTCCGGTTATCAGTTGGAGTTGGAACAGTTAATATTAGACGAAACCACCGTCAGTTATAATAATACCACCATACCTGTAAAAGGTGTCTTAAATAAATTGCGTGTTGGTTTATTTCAGAAAGATCAGAACCAGTATCGTTTTCAGACAGAAGTTGATTCCGGTGGTCTGGTTTATCAACAGAGCCAAATTCCTTTACGAAAGATTGCCATACAGGGAATATTTAGTGATGGAGACCTTCGCATCGATTCTCTCTTAATGGATTTTCCAGGGATTAACTTGAACGGATTCGCATCAGTTGATTTTAGTGAATCCCCCTCACCACTGAATGGTGAAATCCACATTCGGGGAGATATTCAAACGGTATCAAATTCATTCAAGCCTATGATCCCCGAAGCACTCTTTCCGATCCAGGGGAATCTATATTCGACTATTAAATTAACTGGCACTGTAGAGCAGCCCCAAATTACCACTCAAATGAGCGTTCCCGATTTAAATATCGCCAATCTTTCATTTCAGAAAGGCAGCTTATCCGCCAATTTGGGCACGAAAGAGATTGTTCTCCAACAATTTGATATTGGATTTATGGATGGCAAAATTTCAGCAAAAGGGAATGTTCAATTAGACCAGCGGTTTCAACATCGGTTAAGCCTGTCTGCTACAAAATTGGATTTGAGCTTGGTGTGGCAATCCATCTATCAGGATGCCTCTCCCTTTGAGGGATTTGTGAATACCAGCGTGGAATCAAGCGGTCCCTTGAATGTAATGGATTCATTACGACTAAAGGCAAATTTAAATTTGCAAAAAATAAAGTATAAATCAAAATCACTAAAAGATTTTAGTACAAAAATCAATTATCAAAACGGTTTGGCACGGTTAAACTTTGAGCAGGGAGAAAACAAAATTTCTGCGGACGCTAAAATTAAACAGGCAGAAATTGATGGAAAATATTCCGTTGATATTCAAAATGTGAATCCGTTGGCAGCGTTTGCCGGTGTTTATGATGTTTTTGGAAAATTTAAATCCAGCGGATCATTTAGTGGTCCGGTAGCGGCGCCCCGCGTTCTGGCGGATTTTTCAGGAGAAAATTTAAGCTATCAAAATTTTCCGCTGGATAATGTTGAGGGCGGTTTAAGTTATCGGGACAGCATCATTAATATTAAAGAAACCGAATTTTCCGGGAAGCTGACAGTTATCGATACCCTGAATCCCCCCTTTGGCATACCAGAAATGACCGGTGGGTTTTCCTATAAAGGCAATATTGAGGGGGATTTGGATAACTTACAGGGAGAAATCCTGGCAACATTTGATACAACCGCGTTTCAGGATTATCGATTTAACCAGGGTAAATTATGGGTTGTGATGGACGGCCAAACCGTAAAGTTAAAAGAATTACAGCTTCTACAGGATTCATTGGCTATTGGAGCTACCGGTGGCTTTAGTCTGTCGGATTTATCCGGGGATGTAAGGATGAATTTTCATCCACCGGCAGGGAGTTATGGTTCAGCAGATACCGCCCAAACCGGAATTCCGGAAAACTATTCAGAGGGTGCAAAACTTGGAGAGCTCATCTCAAAATTTAATTTTTCTGATTCTTTAAATTGGATGATGGCGGTGAGAGGCGAGGAGTTGCACTTAAGTGAATTGGTGAAAATATATCCTGAAAAACAGGAAATAGAAGGGCAGTTAGATTTTGATTTTAACTTTCGGGGGAACCTAAAATCTCCCAATGCACAATTATTTTTTCACCTGGATTCCGCTAAGTATGCTCAGGTTGAAATTGATTCTGTGAATGGCAAAGCGAAATTACAACAGCACCGTCTCTCTGTAGATTCCTTAAATATATTTCTTAAAGGATATCAGTCATGGGCAACCGGAAGTATTGAAATGGTACAGGATTCCGCAGGGCATTATACAATTAATGAGCGAAGCCCAACCCGTGGAGAAATTGAAAATACTGATTTTGAGTTGAAATTGTTGTCTCCATTTATGGGCGAGGATTTTGAAGTAAGAGGAATTAGTCAATATCATCTTTCCTGGGACGGTAATTTAAAAAATCCCGGTTTGGCAGGTTATTTTAAACTCCGCAATGGCTACTTCCAAATGCGTAAAGATGCCCCAGCTATTCAAAATGTTTTGGTGGACCTGTCTCTGGATCAGTCTATGCTGAATATTGACAATGTAAGTGGAGAATTTGGTAAAACACCTTTTGTGATTAAGGGTAAAATTTCCCTTGAAAAAACCACAGATTTTGAAACCACTTTAAATTTAAATGTGGCAGATCGTGATGTTCTTAACGGCTCCGGAAGTTTTACCGATGACCAATTAGATTTCAATTTAACAATCGATAAATTTGATATTTCTCCTT
Source organism: uncultured Calditrichaceae bacterium (assembly GCA_964627635.1). GTDB lineage: Bacteria > Calditrichota > Calditrichia > RBG-13-44-9 > RBG-13-44-9 > CAZVKP01. The sequence goes on from CAZVKP010000116.1 coordinate 3,103, forward strand.
TTCAGGGCTTTATCCCCAATCTCAAATCTCTGACGGGGCTCATGAATGCCAAAATGGATATAACCGGTGGGTATTCCAGCCCGGAAATTTCCGGTTATTTAAGAATAAGCGACATAGGTTTCCAACCGGAATTAATGAGTTCGGGGTTTACCGGTGGCTTGATCGATATCAATTTCAGCAGAGAGCGGATAAATGTGGATTCTGTTTATTTGAAGAAAGAAGAGGGACACGTATTGGTAACGGGGAGTCTATCCCATAACGAGGGGCAGTTAACCGACTTAAAAATTCAAACCGATATCAACAAATTAAATTTAAATTATCAGAAACAATATAAAGTTTTAATCAAAAAAGCACGCTTAAATTATCGAAAACTCTCTAATAAATATAAATTAAATGGTCAGATTGTTTTAGGAGAATCGCAATTTACCTATAATATTGAACCTAAAAATATTATAGAAATGGTCAACTCTGTTGAAATGCCTGTTCAGGAACCGCCTCTCCTGCTCAAGCAAACAGAATTGGATGTTCGAATGACCGACAGTGAAAATATCTGGTTGGATAACAACTTAGCCAGACTTCGGTTCCATCCGGAAATTTCGTTAGTCGGCACCCTTGCCCGTCCCACTGTTACCGGTAGAATTCGTGTGACAGAAGGTTATGTCTTTTACCTGGACCGTAAATTTGAGGTGGAAAAAGCGATTATGGATTTTACGGACCCAAATGACATTAATCCGATTGTGGATTTAAAGGCGGTTGCTACAGTGAAAAGCTATCAGGCGCTGGAGGATATTACCTATATAATTACTTTTTCCATCACCGGACCAATGGACAATTCCATCATTACCTTGTCCTCCGATCCTCCGCTGTCGCAGTCAAGCATTCTATCCCTGCTCACCTTTGGTGCTACCCAGGAACAATTGACCGGCGGGGCAACTTCCGGCCAGGACGTATCGACCTCCGATATTTTAAAGCAGCGAATTGCATCCCTGTCAAGTCGCAGGATTTCCGGATATGTTTCGGGAAAAGTCGGCAATTTACTGGGCTTGGAAGAGTTTGCCATTCAAGGAAATCTTTTCAATTTTGAGCAGGCAGGGGGACCCAGGCTTATTGCTGCAAAACGAATTTCCGATCGGTTAAAAGTTACTTACATGACTAACGTGGGTCAGTTAAATGATTTTGGAATTCGAATGGATTATAAACTGACCGAACATTTTTCATTGCAGGGATTAACGGATCAAAGAGGTAATTCCGGCATGGACCTAAAATATCATGTTAAATTTAAATAAAAAATGATTGATATTAAAAATATACTCCCATTCATTTTATTGTGTTTGTTTCTGGTTTTACCTTCAAAGGCACAAAGCGAACGAGATTTTGAGATCAAATCCGTGAGGTTCGAGGAAAATCAAGCATATACCGATGATCGATTACTCAATGTGATGGTAAACCGACCATCTTCGTTTTTGAATACATCTAAATTCCGTCCCCAAGTATTTGAACAGGATTTAAAAAACATAAGCTTGTTTTATCGAAATCGGGGTTACCTGGAAGCACAGGTTGCAGATTACCAGGTTTTGAAAGATACAACTGAGATGGAAATTGAAATTGTGATTCAAATATCGGAAGGTCAACAAACCATGGTGGGTAGTGTGAGTTTGTTGGGAAATGAATTTTTCTCGGATGAACAGCTTCAAAAATATGTAAAAATTAATGCAGAAGATCCACTTTTTCAGGAAAAGATTAATACTACCACCTTGGATCTGCTTCAGCTATATGCAAACGATGGTTTTTTAGATGCCGAAGTAAAACCCGATGTTAGGGTGAAAGAAGAAAATCACCTGGCTTTAGTTGATTTTGTCATCACGGAGGGCATTCAATATATTATCGATGAAATTGAAATTATCGGGTTGGAAAAAACAGAGCCCCATGTTGTTAAAAGAGAGTTAAAATTTGATACAGATGACATATTAAATTATTCCAAACTTCTGGAATCACAACGGAAATTATACCAAACCGGACTATTTCAGGGAGTATTTATAAAACCCGATTCGGTAATTAAAAACAAGAGAAAAAGAGATGTAATTGTTGAAGTGAAAGAAAATGTGCCCGCTGAATTTAATGTTGCCGTTGGATATGCAACGATTGAGAGATTTAGAGGTAAACTGGAAATATTTACCACCAACTTAAGGGGCAATGCACAAAAGTTGGGATTACTAACAAAAGCAAGTTTTATCAATCGAAAACTACAAGGTTCCTTTACAGAACCCTGGACATTTGGGTTTCCCTGGCAAACAGATCTAAATGCAAAGTGGGAATTTTTGGAAGAACCCAGCTTCGAGCTTCACCGTGTCGTAGGACAGTTAAGCATCGGTAGAGAGTTTTTAAGACGTTCCAATTTAACCCTGACTTTCCGCGCGGAAAATGCCACATTAAGTAATGTAAAAACAAAAAATATTCCCAGAGACTTAACCAATGATGTCCGTAGTTTAAAGCTGTCTCTGGTTTATGATACCAGAAATGATTTGTTTAATGCCACCCGTGGACTTTATGTAAATTTAGGAAGTGAGTTTGCCGGAAATTTTTTAAGAAGCACCGCCAGTTTTTCACGTTTAACAAGTGAATTTAAATATTTCTATCCCTGGACACCTAACCGCATTTTGGGTACATCTTTAAATACCGGTTTGATTTATGCCAAAGGAGGAGTAGATGCGATCCCACTTAATGAGAGATTTTTTACCGGCGGGCCCAATTCAATCCGCGGATTTGACTACCAGGAAGTTGGCTCTGTGGACGAAAGCGGTATTCCGGTGGGCGGGCGATTGAAAATTGTATGGAATGTATTTGAAATTCGACAAACCATTTATAAAATGTTTGGAATGGTTTTATTTGCCGATGTTGGAAATGTCTGGCAATCCCCTGAACATTTTAACCTGCGTGATTTTCGTAGTGCAGTGGGAACCGGTGTTCGAGTGAATACACCGATAGGAATGCTGAGGCTGGATTTTGGGATTAACATAGACCCCCAACCCGATGAGCCGAAAACCAAACTGTATATTGGTATGGGACAAACCTTTTAATTACAGAGGAAGAAACTGCCATGAGCGAACATTTATTGATGGGAGTAGCAGCAATTATTGTGTTAGGGATTCTCGCACAGTGGATAGCCTGGCGCATTCATTTACCCTCAATCCTCATTTTATTGCTGGTCGGATTTTTGGTTGGCCCGGTGACGGGTTTTCTAAACCCGGAGCAGTTATTCGGAGACATCTTATTCCCCATTATTTCGGTTTCGGTTGCGGTGATTCTTTTTGAGGGTGGACTTAGTTTGGAATTTGTTGATGTGAAAGGGGTGGAACATGTCGTACGACGCCTTGTTTCTGTCGGCGTTGCCGTCACCTGGATTTTAGGGGTAGTAGCTGCTTACCTGTTATTGGAATTAAGCTTCATATTGTCCTTACTTTTGGGTGCTATTATGGTTGTTACCGGCCCCACTGTGATCATTCCGCTGTTGCAACATCTCCGTCTTACCAATAGAATCGGTTCCATTGCCCGCTGGGAGGGTATTATTATCGATCCCATCGGTGCCTTATTAGCAGTATTGGTTTTTGAAGTGATTCTTCTGCAAGGTGCCGATAGGGCTGCGACAGTGGTCCTGCTGGTTATCGGTAAAACGCTTTTAATTGGTATTGGTTTGGGAGTGATCGGTGCAGCGATTATGATTCTCTTTTTGAAAAAATATTGGATTCCCGATTTTCTTCAAAGTCCGGTAACGCTTATGTTGGTTATCACTGTTTTCACGCTGTCTAATATATTTCAAGCAGAATCCGGACTGCTTGCTGTCACTGCTATGGGAATGGTTCTGGCAAATCAAAGATTTGTAACCATAAAACATATTGTGGAATTTAAAGAGAACCTGCGAGTGCTACTTATTTCGGGCTTATTTATTCTATTGGCAGCGCGGTTAAATATGAGTGCATTTCAGTATATAAACCCGAACAGCATCCTTTTCTTGGTACTTCTTATTTTTATAGTACGTCCCCTTTCGGTTTTACTCTCGACCATCGGTTCGAATCTCAACTGGCGCGAACGTGTATTTTTATTTTGGATGGCGCCACGCGGTATTGTTGCCGCTGCTGTTTCTTCCGTTTTTGCACTCCACCTCACAGAACAGGGTCAAACTCAAGCTGCTGCCCTCATGCCGGTTACTTTTTTGGTGATTGTGGGGACGGTAACATTTTATGGATTAACTGCTACCCCAGTGGCACGATGGCTCAACCTTGCACATCCTAATCCACAGGGGATGATAATTGTTGGTGCGCATTCCTGGGCAAGAGAATTGGCAAAGGCCATACAAAATACCCAAATTAAAGTACTTCTTGTGGACACCAACTGGCAAAACATTTCTACTGCCAGAATTGATGGTATTCCGGCTTACATGGGTAATATCTTAGCGAAAGATATTTTCGATAAGATCGATCTTACCGGATTGGGGCGTTTGATTGCATTAACACCCAATAATGAAGTGAACAATCTGGCAAATATTCATTTTTTAGAATTTTTTGAAAGGGCTGAAGTTTATCAACTGTCTTCAGGAAAGAAGAAAGAACAGAAGGAACAATCAACAACACCAGCTTTGCGCGGGCGACTGCTTTTTGGATTGGATATTACCTATGAATATATCACCGATCGAATCCAAAAAGGTGCCATAATTAAAAAAACACCGCTTACCAAAGATTTTAACTATGATGAACTTCAGAAATATTACAGAAACGAGGCAATTCCTTTATTTCTTATTAATGAAGACAACGAGTTGAAAGTTTTTGCCACAGATAACCGACCGGAGCCCAAACCTGGAAATACACTCATTAGTTTAGTAGAAGATATTGAAGATGAATAAAACTATTTAAGCTGTTTAGTAGAAGCTGATTTTTAAATTGAGATGAGCAAAAAATTAGCCCCATATTTTAGGGATAACATATGAAATTTGTGGGACAAAGACATCGATATTTTCTTCGCAATATTGAAGCGAGTGAATATCTGGAATTATTCATTGTTTCCGCAGTAGCCGCTATTCTTATAATTCGCCTTTACCTCGAGTTATCGGGTTATCCGAAATTAGGAGGCACTTCGCTTCATATTGCCCATATGCTTTGGGGCGGTCTGTTGATGTTAATCTCAATTATTATTTTACTGTATTTTCTGAGCAGGGCATCCCAAAGATTTGCTGCCATTTTGGGAGGTATCGGCTTCGGCACTTTTATTGACGAAGTCGGTAAGTTTCTTACCCACGATCATAACTACTTTTTTCAACCTGCCGTTGCAGTAATGTATGTGACCTTTATTCTGGTGTATCTCGCAGTCCAAATTATTCAAAAAAGATGGGAGTACTCAAAACGGGAATATCTTCTAAACGCATTGCGGGAGCTGGAAGAAGTAGTACTTCATGATTTGGATGAGAATGAAAAAAATCGAGCTCTTTTTTATCTCAGGAAAAGCC
>CAZVKP010000117.1:0-8587 GCA_964627635.1 uncultured Calditrichaceae bacterium
TATGCCGGAGGTGATACCTTGATGCCTACCGATTTTAGAATCATGATAGAACGAGAAGGAGTCTTAATTGATTCGGTTGACGGAGGTAATGAACAGTTTCCGGATGATGGACTGACCGACGGTGTACTTTACGAGTATAATCTGTACACAAAAATAATCAGTACAGACAGTGTAAGTGTAAGAACACCGGTAAGATGGATTGCTGGTGGCGCAGCAACTCCCAATCCTCCGATTGATTTTAAATTAGTCCGAATTGATAGCAACCATTTAAAAGCCTATTGGAAAAATCCCATTCAAAATATTGATGGTACACCCATGGATGATCTCGACGGAATACGCATATATGAAGAAGGTGTTTTACTCAATGAATTTCCACGAATGCCATCGGACACCGGGAGATCAGATTCAATGGTTTTTATTCCGGATTCCGGGTATCATAACTATTATTTAACTGCTGTTGACAATGAGCCGGCGTCTAATGAATCCGGCCCCAGCAATATGGCATTCACGCCGCTAAATGTACCTTTTTTTGAAGAATTTGTTATAACGCCCTATCCGAATACGACATACTGGAACAATAAGGGAGGATTGGTTTCAGATCAAAGTATCGATCCCCCATCTCCACCTTACGCTATGATGCTGGATGGGCATCCTGATGGAGGGGATACTCTGACAATGAAACCATTGGATTTATCTGATTTTAAAGATGAAGATTTGGTCTTATCATACTGGTTCCAGCCTGAAGGTGAAGGGGATGTGCCGGAAGAGGAGGATAGTCTTTATTTTGAAATTAGGGATTCTTCAGATCATTGGATAAAGGTTCGAGAATACCCGGGAATTAAATTACAACCATTTAAAATTGAAATTCTGGATTTGGATAGTCTTCTGGAATTTGAAAATATCCCGGTATTCCATTCTCAATTTCAAATAAGGTTCGGAAATAAAGCTACGCCTGCTTCCTCACATTGGGACCAATGGTTTATCGACAATATATATTTGGGAAAATTACGTACGCCCAAAATTCTGATTTCTTTAGATACTCTTAGTGATACCCTGCTTGCCGGTGGCACGTCTGAGCAATCATTTTCGATAAAAAATAATCAAATATTACCCAGCTATTTAAATTATAAAGTGAATAAACTGCAGTCGGCAGACTGGTTGACAATATTACCGGATTCCGGAAATTTAATATCAAAAGATAGCGCTATTGTGAAAATTCAATTTATCGGAACTGATTTATCACCTGGAGTTTATGAAACGCAGCTTGAAATTGCAGAAAATGTATCTCAAAATTTAGTAGACACCATTGATGTCAAATTAATTGTAAGAAAGGCACCGGTTCTTAGCACTGCAATCGATTCACTCTCATTCAAACTTGTAGAAGGACAACAAGATTCTGTGAGTTTCACGATTCGAAACGAAGGCAGTGGTACACTGAACTTCAGTATTGAAGATGAAGATATCTCTATTGACCCAAAAACCTCCCAAACATTTGTTAATGCTATGAAACGGTCTGTAACTCATCGCCAGAAGGCTCAAAATACAAATCTGGGAACCGTAATGGTAAATTCCGCAGGTCCTGATTCACTTGGGTATCGATGGATTGATAGCAATGATTCAACTGGACCTGCATACCAATTTACTGACATATCCACAACCGGTGAAATTGCCGAGCTTCAACCTTATGATAGTTATCCTGCTAAAGATGAGGGTGTTGCATCTGTTCAACTTCCATTTAATATTTACTTTTATGGAAATGTTTATAATCAACTGCTGATCAGTTCTAATGGATTCGTCACATTTGACATGAGTTTTCTCGCAGAAAGTTATTATAATGAGCCTATACCGAGTTCTGCAATTCCTAATTCATATATTGCCCCGTTTTGGGACGATTTAGATGGAAAGGCCGAAGGGGAGATTTATAAACAACATATTGGAAACAAATTTATAGTTCAATGGCATAACTGGGGACATTACGATAATGGGACTGAGTTACTGATTTTTCAATTGGTTTTATTTCAAAACTCTTCAACTTTCTGGTTTGTTTATGAACAAATGGATCAAGCGCAACACGATGCAACTATTGGGATTGAGAATCAGGATGCAACAACCGGTTTACAAATTTCTTATGAACTGGAATATGCCCAAAGTAAATTGCTAACTCAAGTGATCAGGGATGCACTTTGGCTTTCAGTGTTACACACGACAGATAGCATTCCGCCGAATGAGCAAACAAACATCAACCTGATGCTGGATGCTTCGGAAATTCAAACGGGAGAATATCTGGCAAACATAATCGTTACAAGCAATGACCCATTACAGGGGCGAACCAAAATACCTGTTTCATTAACGGTTTTTGACAGTACTAAAATTGCAAATTTTACATCACCCGATACTATTGTATTCGATACGACCTATGTTGACAGCATTAGCTCTAATGATCTAATTGTATCTAATTATGCGGTGGATACGCTCTTGATTGGGAATATCACCACCACCAATCCGGCTTTTTTAGTTGATACCACAAAAATTGTAATCAACCGCAACACGGAATTCGCATTAGATGTTCAATTCTCTCCGCAAGAGGGAGGTCATTATGAAGCTTGGTTGGTTTTGGACAGTAACCATCCCACTATTCCATCCGACAGTACCTTACTGATTGGTATGGCTGTTGAACCAGTGGCAATTCACAGTCCTGCAAAATTGCCCAAAAAATTTGCTGTCTCTCAGAACTTTCCGAATCCCTTTAATCCCACTACTGTCATTAAATATCAAGTACCAAAACACTCCGAAGTGAATTTAGAAATATATAATGTGTTGGGGCAAAAAGTGCGCACATTAATTGATTCTGAGATGAAGCCCGGGTATTATGAGGTACAGTGGAATGGGCTCAATAATGTGGGCAATCCTGTGGGTAGCGGAATTTATATCTATAAATTTAGAGCGGGAGATTATACAAAAGTGATGAAAATGATTTACATGAAGTAAATTTTGTTTTGATATTGTTTAATCTCATCTTACCAGTTGTAAATACCTATTTCTTTTTAAAACATCGTGTCAAGTTAATGGTATCTGTAGATCACTGTGGACCCGTTCCTCCAAATTATCTCTTGCCTAACGAATTTAATTTAAGCATATTTTAATGCCTGTTTAGCTACCTCATAATGAGGTATTATTGAACTTTATGCCAATATCAAGGTTAGATTTAAAGTTTTAAACAAATTTATCATCTATTGATGATTTTATTTTAAACGGAGAGATCGTATGGCAGAAGCAAATCTCAAATTATGGTATTTAAAAAACTTGGGATTATTCAAAGGGGCGAAATCTCAGGAAATGAAATACCTGAATGATATCACGGTTATGAAGAATTACAAAAAAAAGGAATATATTTATTTCTCTGAACAAGACGTTGATCGAGTTTACATCATCAAAAGGGGAAATGTTGAAATTGGTTATCTGGATGAAAGTGGAAAAGAATTTTCACTGGATATAATTGGAATGGGTGAAATTTTTGGCACAGTTCTGGGGCGCGGCTCAGAGGGCGGCTATGCAAGGGCTATAGATAAAGCGTTAATCTGTCACATGTCCAGAACTGATTTTGAGGAATTTTTACAAAAATTTCCGGATATATCCATGCGAGTATTAAAGTTGCTGGGTTTCCGTATCAACGTGTTGGAGAACAAATTGCAAAACTTAGTTTTTAAAGATATAAAAACACGTATTTGTGATTTATTAAGTTCACTTTTTGTAAAAAGTGGAAATCGTGAAAAAGGTACTATCAATGTTCCGCTAACTCACAAAGATATCGCAAACCTGGTCGGTTGTACCAGAGAGACAGCCAGTTTGAATTTATCCGAATTGAAGAAAGAAGGGGTTATTTCCTACGAAAAGAAGAAAATTAAAATCGAGTCACCTGAAAAACTAAAGCGATATATTTCCATATCGGTTTGATATTGTAATTCTAATTACAGCTTTATCCTTCCTCAAAAACTATTATTATTGCAAGAATTAAATCCCATTACTTTTCATAATGGGAAAAAATAGGGGCATTAATTAATATTTTTAATGTAGATGTTATATCAATTTGTAATAATGGGTGAGGATTAATCTGAGATCCAAATGACAGAGGAGCTTTTTTTCAATGTCTGTTAATTTAGTCGATATACCGTTGGTAAATGCCGAACAGGCACAGGACACCTTGAATCTTACCTATAAACAATACAATATTCAACCCGTTCAGATTTTGGAGAACGCTGGCCATGCATTAGCCTGTTTGGCCCGGCGATATTTACAAAATGATTCAAGGGATTCAGGTATATGTGTTGCAATCGGAAACGGATTTAAAAGCGCGATTGGCATGGTTGCAGCACGCCATCTCACAAATTGGGGAGTTGAACCATCAATTCTTATGAATAGTAAGCAGTTTGACGAGAATGCTGGTTTGCAGTGGAAAATTTTAGCAAATTACCCTGTTATTAAAAAAGAAGGCAATATGGCAATTAATTATTTGGCACAAACCAAGTCCTATTTGATAATCGATGCCATATTAGATGATGGTTTAATACCTTTAGAGTCAGATTTTTCGACGCCCTTGATCCGATTGATAAATGAAACCAATACACCGGTTTTATCAGTTGATGTTCCTTCAGGTTTTAATGGTTCAACCGGAGAGATTAATAAGGAGTGTGTAGAAGCGCAGATAACGCTCAGTTTGGGGCTTCCAAAAATTGGACTGCTGAATACGGAATGGAAATCCAAGGTTGGTCACATTTTTTTGGCCGATATTGGTATCCCCACTTTTGCATATGAGCAATTGGGAATCAAATTGGAGGCAATCTTTTCTAAAAATTCTATTATCGATCTCAAAGAGCTTTGGGGGCAAGAGGTTTCCTCAGCGGAGTTAGGTAATGATGGCACAAATCCATTAGATTTAATTTTCAGGAAAAATCCGAATTCAAGTTGTTTCATCTTGGGTTAATGGAATAAATTAAGATAAAATTTACCTAATTTTTTTAAAAAATCCCTTTCCGTTTTTGTTTTCTAATCATTGATATTAAGTTTAGGCTTAAAAAAAAAGAATTCAGATTATTATGAGCAATCGGTGGAGTTTAACTGGTAAAACTGCTCTGATCACCGGAGCGACAGCTGGTATAGGGCGTGCCATTGCCGAGGAATTTTTAAATCTTGGTAGTCAAATTTTTATGGTTGCCCGAACAGAACACCATGTTAACCAAAGTTTGGCAGAGTGGAAGGAAACTAAGCATCCAGTACATGGAACAGCAGCAGATGTAAGTAAGGCGGAAGACCGGGAAAAAATATTTTCAAAATTTTCAAAACATTTCGAAAAACTTGATTTATTGATCAATAATGTTGGAACCAACATCCGTAAACCGGTAATGGATTATTCAGAAGAAGAATTCCGTTCAATTTTGGAAACAAATTTGGTTTCAGCATTTGAAATGTGCCGGTTAGCCTATCCATTATTAAAGAGATCCGAATTACCGTCAATTGTGAATATAGGATCGGTTGCAGGACTAACCCATATTAGAACCGGTGCTCCTTATGGTATGACCAAAGCAGCCCTTCTCCAACTCACCCGAAATTTAGCAGGTGAGTGGGCAAAAGAGGGAATTCGTGTAAATATGGTTGCCCCCTGGTACACCAGAACCCCCCTGGCAGAACAGGTCTTAAAAAATGCGGAATATAAAAAAGATGTCCTTGATAGAACACCAATGGGGCGTATTGCGGAGGTGGAGGAAGTTGCAACCACCACTGCTTTTTTGTGCATGCCGGCGTCTTCTTTCATAACGGGACAATGCATTGCGGTTGATGGTGGGTTTATGATCAACGGATTCTAAAATTATAACTTTTTGCAGTTAGTAAGTCTTTTGTTAGCAAAATATTATCACGAATCACGCATCACGAATCACGCATCACGAATCAGTATTCATATTTGGTTTATTGTTAATTTGAACTGGCAATATTAACAATGTAATAGATGTCCAGTTGAGTAAAGAATCAATTGTGGCTTGCATCAATTTTGAGAACTCATCATATTGGTCATTCTAAATGGAGAAAACGAATGAATGTGCGCATTTCACTTTTTCTCATATTCATGGGTGTTTTTTTAAGCGGTTGCAGTATCCAAAAAATTGCAATTCGTTCCACTACCGGAATTCTGGTTAAAGGAATTGATGCAATTTATCAGGAACAGGATTTGCCGCTCGCCGAGCAGGCAATTGCCGCTGATTTAAAATTGTTGGAAGGTTTATATCTTTCAGATCCCGGTAATGAAGATCTTTTGCTGCTTCTTACACAGGGCTACGCAAGTTATAGTTTGGGATTTGTTGAAGATTTTAATCCGGAACGGGCAAAGTTGTTTTATTTAAGAGCGCGAGATTATGGATTCAAACTTTTGAAAAAAACCTCAGCATTTGAGGATAGTATCCCTGTGAAGGAGGCTCAATTTGTAGAAAGGCTTTCTTATTTAAAAAAAGAAAATGTTCCTGAACTGTTTTGGACCGCATTTGCCTGGGGAGGATGGATTAATCTCAGTAAAGATAATCCGCAGGCCATATTTGATTTGAATAAAGTGAAAGCAATGATGAATAGAGTATTGGAATTGGAGGAAGATTTTTTCTTCGGTTCAGCCCATTTATTTTTTGGAAGCATTTTCGGAGCACTTCCTAAAATGTTGGGAGGTAATCCGGATAAAGCAAAAGAGCATTTCGATCGTTGTATCCAGATAACGGACGGAAAGTTTAAATTAGCATATGTTTATCTGGCAGAATATTATGCGCACCCCAAATTGGATGAGCAATTATTTGATCAATATTTAAATGAGGTACTTGAAAGTCCTATAGATGTGTTGCCTGATTATCAACTAATCACAGCAATTGCAAAGGATAAAGCAAAACGGCTGAATCAACGAAAGAAAGAACTATTTTAGCAACGCACGCAATCAATTTCAGAGCAGGATTGTACATGGTTCTAGAATTGAAACAAAATGGCTCAAGTTTCGGTAAGCAGTATCTACTAAAGACAAAGGAGAGGATTGTGAGAAATTTTTTGGTTATGGTGTTCCTGGTGTTATTTATGTCTCAAATGGGTTTTGCGCAGAAATATACGATAAAATTCGCCACATTAGCCCCCGAAGGGTCAACATGGATGAAAGTAATGGAAGAATTTAATGCAGAAATAAAAAACTTAACAAACGGAGAAGTTGCTTTCAAAATATATCCGGGCGGAATTCAGGGTGATGAAAAAGATGTTCTACGAAAAATTCGCTTTGGTCAGTTGCACAGTGCCGGATTTACCGGCGTTGGTCTGGGAGAAATTTTATATGAGTCCAGAATATTGGATGCCCCGTTTTTATTTTTCTCTCATGAGGAAGTTGATTACATTACCCGATTGCTTTATGACGATTTTTCGGAAAAATTTGAAGAAGAGGGCTATATTTTAATTGGTTGGACAGAGGTTGGTTTTGTATATGTATATGCTAAAAAACCTATTAAATCTTTAAAGGACCTTAAAGGTACGAAAATGTGGATGTGGGAAGGTGATCCCATTGCAGAGGCCACATTCAATTCATTGGGAGTAAGCCCAATACCACTTTCTATTACCGATGTATTAACTTCCCTCCAGACAGGCTTGATTGAAGTGGTTTATACATCGCCTTTAGCCTGTGTATCGCTCCAATGGTATACCCGAGTAGATTATATGATGGATGTACCGTTGGCAGATGCTGCCGGAGCGGTTTTGATTTCCAAAAGACAATTTGATAAACTTCCCGAAAATTATCAAGAAATTTTGCGGGAAAAAGGTCGTGATCATATGCAAAAATTAGTTGAATTGAGTCGGCAGGATAATGAAGAATCCATTCAATTAATGAAGAAAAATGGAATAAAAATTGTGGATGTTCCACAAGAAAATATCGATGGCTTTAAAAAAGCCGGAGAGGAAGCCAGAGAAAATCTGGTGGGCAAACTCTATAGTCAGGAACTGTTGAATAGAGTCGAGAATGCGTTGAAGGAATTTCGGCAAAAAAAAGCTGCTGCTAATAACAATTAATGTTTTTCTGCAATCTTTGGGTACGAAAGTTTAAATTTTCGATGTGGAATAAAAAATACTTGTTAAATTAAATTGCAGAAACAAGATTGTTTGTTGTAATCTAATAAAAACGCAAAATGCGAGATGAAGAGACTACTTAACGGAATTGATACTGGTTTAGCCCGTATTGAGAATATTGTTATTATCCTGGTTTTGAGCGTAATGGTAATACTCTCGTTTTTGCAAGTATTGCTCCGTAATTTTTTTGATACCGGAATTCTATGGGGTGACATCTTTTTACGCCACCTGGTTTTGTGGGTTGGGTTCACAGGTGCATCTTTAGCAACCCGTGAAGAAAAACATATTAATATTGATGTGCTGACCAGAAAGATGTCAAAGAAACTGCTTCCCTATGTAAGAATTTTCATCGATTTAATCTCTGTGGTTATCTGCTCCATTCTGGCAAAAGCAGGGTATATTTTTGTTGCCTATGAAATGGAAGCAAATACTATTTTGTTTAAAAGCATACCTGAGA
>CAZVKP010000118.1:0-7153 GCA_964627635.1 uncultured Calditrichaceae bacterium
GAAGCACCACACAAGGATGTCCGGATAGATTGGTTAAAAGTAAATTTTTTCCAAAAGATGGGGTCACATAAACATCAATATTGCTCATTATTTTATGCATGTTTTCAACTAATTGATAGCGTATCCGATTTGCCTGAATGTATTCCACTGCCGGTACAAAACGGGCTGCACGAAATACATTGGGCCATGCATTTCTAATCTGACGAACCAATAAAGTATCCCGGTTCGATCTGGTCAATTCGTCAAATGCTGCAGCAGCCTCAACACTTAAAATAAATGTCATAGAATAAACTGGTATATCCGGTAATTCTACGGGAATTAAATCGGCTCCCAATTCCCTGAGTTTATTTAGAGTCGCCTGATTATTTTTTTCATTTACCGTATCTGCTTCAAATGCAGTCTTCAAATACCCAATTTTTAGTTTACTTAGATCCACTTTCGGGGTGTAATTAAACGGTAAATCCCGTACTGTCTGATCAATCCCATCGGCTCCCCGAATGGCATCAAACACGATTGCACAATCTTCTACCGTTCTGCAAATGGGACCCAGTTTGTCCATACTCCAGCTCAGAGCCATCGCACCGGCTCGACTCACCCTGCCAAATGTCGGACGTAGACCGGTATCACCACACCTTGTGGAAGGGGATACGATGGAACCCCAGGTTTCGCTGCCGATTGCAAATGGTACCAAACCGGCAGAAACGGCTGCCGCCGGTCCTGCGGAGGAACCGCTGCTGCCCTGCTCCAGATTCCAGGGATTCCGGGTTTTACCACCATACCACACATCTCCCCAGGCAAGTGCACCCAGCGTTAACTTTGCGACCAGCACCGCACCGGCTTCTTCCAATTTTTTGACCACCGTCGCTGTTTGATCGATATACTGATCCTTGTAGGGCATGGCACCCCAGGTAGTTTTGTAGCCCTTCACTGCCAGCAGATCTTTCGCACCGTATGGAATCCCGTGAAGTGGACCCCGGTAATTCCCGGCTGCAATTTCTTCATCTGCCCGTTTGGCTTGCTTCATTGCCAGATCTTCTGTCAAAGTGATTACACATTTCAATTTCGGGTCGAATTGCTTCAAGCGGTCAAGATACATTTTGGTTAATTGCACCGAGGTAATTTTCCGGGTTCGGAGAAGTTCCCCCAAATCCCGTACCGAATAAAATGCCAAATCTTCAATGTTGTCGGGAACCTTTAACTTTTCAGGAGAACTCCACTGAATTGGTTTTTGCTCGGTTTTTAGCTCCATACCCACTGGCACCGGATTGAACTGTAAAACCGGCGGCACACTATTGGGCACATGAATTTCCCGAATCTTTTGATAATTCTCCAGGTTCTCCTGCAAATCCTTAAGCATGGAATCCCGTTCAGCAGGTGTGAAATTTAAGCCGATTATTTTTTCTGCGGATGTGATATGGTTTGTATCAATGGAATCCACATGCTGAGCAAATAAAAATCCATTGCTTATCATTAAAATCAAAATAGCCATCTGAACAAAAAATTGTAATCGAAATAACATGATTTGCCTCAATTTTTATGAAAATTTATTCTATATAATTCTTAAGGAATGATGAAAGACCTCTTGAAAAAATTCAGTTCTGTTTTTAGGATTATCTAAGATGGTCATAATATCAAATGCTTTTTCCACAAGCCGATCCTCATTAATTCGTCTCTTAAGTTCATTTGTGAAAATCGCAGCTAAATAAAAATTTCTACATCGCTTACTGTTTTCTAAGGAATGATGAAAAGATTTTGTAGCCGCTCCATACCGTTCTAAAGCACCGGCGGGTTCTGTACCACCTTTAATTTCAATAACAGCTAAAAGTTCTTCTCCCCTAAAAAATGAAATATCCGGCTCACTTCCAAATTTCATGTTAATTCCATTTCTTAAAAGAAATTCGTATGATAAATCGGGATAAATTGAATCATCTTTTAAGCTTGGCTCAATTATCAAATTTCGAGAATTTAACCATTCAAGAATCAATGTCTTAATACGTTCTTCGGCAATTTTACCCACTTCATTTCTCATAATTCCATCCAGCGTAATTCCTAAAGTGCCGATAATAGTACGGTACCCATTTTCTAATGTCCAAGTCGTTGAATTTTTAATAATTGAAGAAATGAATGTATTATAAGTTCTTGCCATCTTAAGTGCTTTATCGTAATCAATTCTGGCACGGGGATTTCCTTTTTCCAAATTTTCGATAGCTCCTACATAATGCTTTGCACCTTTTATAGAAAGTCCGCATAAACCTCGATAGTACAAGCTTGTGACGGGATTATACAGGAGAATTTGAGGATGACAGAAAACAAGTTTTGGATCATATCCTCTTTCATTATGAATATAATTCCACACCTCTTTATCAATCATTAAATTTTCAAGTGATGCCCAATCTAATTCTTTATCGAATTTCAATATTAGATTTTTTGCTTTTAGATCTTCTCTTTTCTGTAACGAAGTAACAATCAGAAGAGATTTTATTAACCGTAATTCATTGGAATATTTTGAAATTTCATCCATAATGAAAAGATATTATTTTATTCTTTCGACCAGACATATATACATTTCCTGATTTCATGCCGTCCAAAATTACCCATTTGCTGACTACTATTTCCTTTGCCTTTGGATAAGATCCATATTTTATCCACATTTAATCCAGCATGTTCTGCAAAATCAGATAAAATTAAATCTACGGGTACTTCTTTGCCCGCATATTGGACGTTATCGTTGACCATAAATATACGACCTTTGGGTGAAAGAATCCTAGCAAGCTCGTGGATAACTAAATTCATTTCCCAAAAATAATTCTCAACTAATACAGGAATATTATTATTATTCAAATCCCCTGATTTTTTAGCGTCGTTCAAGAAAGATAAAATTTCGTTAAGTGCTTGTTGTTTTTCAAACCCATTGATTGCCCAATTAAAAAATTCCTGTTTTCTTAACTTAGAATACAGGTTAAAAATCTCTCTTTGTTTTGGTTTATTTTCCACGGTTGAAAAAAGCAAATTTTGCCTTAAATCCTTTACTTTTTTTTCATCTAATCCCAGAAATGCTAACTCGAGCGCATACGTTCTTGTATAATCATACCGGTTACAATATGGAGGAGAAGTGACAACCAAATCAATTGAGCCAGTTTCAAATTCAGGTAATTCATTTATACAAGAACCTTCTATGATCTTGGCTTTTTTAGAGAATCCTCCTCCGTTTCGCTGTTTTAAATCCTCAAACATCATTTCTAGTTTATCAAAAAGTGCGTTATTAAATTCACGTATTACTCTCTTTTTATATTTTGAACGGAGTTTCCGACCCGAACGAAAGTCCCATCTCAGATATTGTCCATCTTTACTGGTATAACTAATATCTTCTAAAATGGAAAAACAGGCGAACCAAAACAAAAAGCGCGTATCTTTATCTTCAACTTGGTCTAAAAAAGTGAAATAACTTTCTATTGCCTTTTCAGTTTCTGGTGGAAAGGCATTTTGGGTGATGCGTAAATGAGGAAAATGATAGCCGTTTCCCTCTAAGTTATGAAAATTTGTTTTTTTTATCTGGTCTAAATAAAATCGGAACTTCTTGAGGTCAACAGAATCAGCGATTTTTCTTGCCTTCATAACAGTTATTCCCACCGGAAGCATTTCAATACCAGTAGCAAAAAAACCTTTTTTAACAGCGGTAGATACAGTGGTTCCAATACCGGCAAATGGATCAAGTACTTGTAATTCTTTGTTATTTTTCTGAACATATTGATCAATTATAAACCTGACAAGCTTAGAAGAAAAACTCTCTTTAAATTTCAACCATCGATAGAATGGCTCATTCTTATTTTCCTGGAAAGATACTAAAGCTCGGGTGAATAGGGGATTGATTGAGATCTTGTTCTTAAAACGATTGAACAATTTATCTTTTTCGTTATGTTCTGAAATTTCTTCAAAAAATACTTTATCTTCAAATAAATTTGTTTGCATGATAATGAAAAAGCCTGTTTAAAATTTCTAACAATTCCCGATTACATAATTATAAATATAACATTATCAATAAATTTCTAAAAATGAAATGTTAACAAATATCAGTTTAAATTGATTTTGACTTCTTAGCGAGAAAAAAACGTTAAAAAATTTTCCATACTTCCCTTATCGCGATAAATCAAATCCAAAATTACTTTCAAGCATCTTTCAATTCAATATAAATTCGCTTGTTAATTTTGCCTTTGCTTTTATATCCGGTTATTTCAACTTCTCCCACCTCTCGTGTATTTGCCACACGTGTACCGCCGTCTGCTTGTAAATCCAATCCCACAATTTCTACTGTACGGACCTGAGTTATTTCTTCCGGCAATAAATTTATTTTTGTACGAATAAGATCGGGAATTTGGAAAGCCTCTTCCCGCGGCAAGATTTTAATTTTCACTTCTCTTTCATTTGCGACTTCCTGGTTTACCTTTTCTTCTATTTCCCTTACCAATTCCTGTCTCAAACTTTCGAATTCAAAATCCATTCGCCCTTTTAAGGGCTTCATACTGCCACCGGTGACCTGTGCACTGTAATCCCTCCAAACAACACCACATAAAATGTGTAAAGCCGTATGAGTTCTCATCAAGCGGTATCGTCTTTGCCAATCAATCTTTCCGGTAATTTGTACGCCTTCAGTAGGTAAATCACCTTCTATCCAATGCCAGACATCATTCCCTTGGCGTTTCACTTTCTTAACCTGAACTGACTTGTCATCGAATCGGATTTCTCCGGTATCGAATGGTTGTCCACCACCGCCGGCATAAAACGCCGTCCGATTCAGCACCAGTGAATTTTCAGTTAGATCAAGTTGTTCAACCTTTGCTGAAAATTCTTTTAAATAGCTATCTGTCTGGAAAAGCAATTCAGTCAATCAGCCTCCTGAAATATCTATTTATGATCTCTTAAATTATGAGAATCCAATACTAAAATCAACCTTAAGATGCTCAAAAAATTTATTAAAGCTCAGTAAAATAACTGAATAATGCAATGTGCTGCAATTGCCAGAGAAACCTATTGCAGTAATTTGCGTAGCATATTTTTATTGATTATTTTATTTTTTTAATTTTTGAGTATTTGTTCAACAATAATATACTTTCAAATATAATGCGGTTATTTTACATAAAATTATCTAAGAGTAAACCAAATTTAGTATTCCACACAATCAATAATCCACATCCAAAATTACCTTCAAATTCATAAAAAATCCGGAGTATCCCTGTGTTTAATATAAAATTTTTGAAGAATCTGTTAATTGTTGTCGCTTTATTTTTTGCATCTGTTCATGCTCAACCAATTGAATCGAAAGATGCCGCTGAAATACAACTCGCCTTAAAAAAATTGAATGTACTGGGAAGTGTATTATATGTGGCAGCTCACCCTGATGATGAAAACACATCGGTATTGGCTTATTTCACCAAAGAACAGCTAATGGAATCCGCTTATCTGTCATTGACCCGGGGAAGCGGCGGACAAAATTTGATTGGGAAAGAAAAGAACGAGCTCATGGGAATGTTACGGACACAAGAGCTTTTGGCCGCCAGGAAAATCGATGGTGCCCGTCAATTTTTCACAAGAGCAATAGATTTTGGATATTCCAAAACAGCCGATGAAACCATTGAAATTTGGAATCGGGAGAAAATATTATCCGACATCATATGGGTCATTCGAAAATTCCGCCCGGATATCATTATTAACCGATTTACACCGGAACGTGGTGGACACGGCCATCATCTGGCGTCGGCTATTTTAACACAGGAAGCGTTTCAAAAAGCAGGTGATCCACAGGTCTTCCCCGAACAATTAAAATATGTAAATACCTGGCAGCCAAGGCGGATTTTCTGGGATGTTTGGCAATGGCGAAATCAATTGGAAAAAATGGATACCACCAAACTTGCAAGAGTCAATGTAGGCAAATTCAATCCGTTACTTGGACAATCTTACACAGAAATTGGCGCTCACAGCCGCAGTATGCACAAAAGCCAGGGATTTGGCGCATCATCACGCCGGGGTAATTACCGGGAATATTTTCAATTACTTGCCGGTGATTCAGCAGATTCTAATCCCATGCAAGGGATTGATGTAACCTGGTCACGATTGCAAGGGACACAAACCGTTCAAAGCCTATTTAAAAAAGCTTATCAGGATTTTAGGCCGGAGCAACCTGATGCAATCCTTCCAATTTTATTGAATGCCTATCAGAAGATGCAGAAATTGCCACAGAATCACTGGATTCGCGTTAAACAAAATGAATTAAAAGAGGTGATCGCAGCATGTGCCGGTTTATGGCTGAATGCGGAAGGAGCGGATTATTATGTGAGTCCGGATGGAAATCTGAAAATTGAGCTGACCGCTCTCAATCGTTGTAATTATCCGATAAAACTCACCGGCATCGATTTACCTTACCAAAACCCGGATACTTCTCTGACTCAACCTCTCCAAAATAATAAACCCTGGAATTTTGAAACGGGCATTCACCTCCCGGAAGATGCGGAGTATTCTAAACCCTACTGGCTGAAACAACCACCATTAAAAGGAACATATCAGGCAACTGATCCCAAACTACGGGGGCTACCGGAAAGTCCACCACCCATATCGGTAGGATTTACCCTGAAAGCTGATGATATAGAATTAGAGTACCTCGTACCAGTTCGCTATCGCTGGACAGATCCGGTTGAAGGAGAAAATTACCGGGATGTGGAAATTGTACCGTCAGTCGTCGCTGATTTCCCACAAAAAGTTTATGTGTTCTCTGATAACAATTCCAAAGAAATTTCAGTAAATTTAAGAAGTACCAAAGCAAATGTTTCCGGTATTCTAAAATTACAAACCACAAGTAATTGGACAATCCAACCGAGTTCAATAGTCTTTACAATTCCCGAAGCTGAATCGGAATCAACCTTTAATTTTACGGTTTATCCTTCCGCCAGTATGAGCAAAGATACCATCCGGGCAATTATTGAAACAAATGGAAAAATTTTGTCCTATAGCATGAATCAGATTAAATATCCGCATATTCCCGTACAAACCGTGTTAACAACAGCCCAGGCCAAATTGGTGCGGGTAGAGGTGAAAAGAAATAAGCAAAAAATCGGATATATCATGGGACCGGGCGATGATATTCCACAAAGCCTGCAACAAC
>CAZVKP010000118.1:7163-8581 GCA_964627635.1 uncultured Calditrichaceae bacterium
AGAAGGATATGAAAATCAGCAAATTGCAACAATTTGATACTATTATTACCGGAATTCGGGCATTCAACACCAATGACTGGTTAAAAAACGATCATCAACAATTATTGGATTATGTGTATAAGGGTGGAACTTTGGTGATGCAATATAACGTGACCCGTGGAATTGTTCTGGATTCGCTCGGTCCATATCCTTTTAATTTATCTCGTGACCGGGTGACCGTAGAAGAAGCGCCCATTAAATTTATGGCACCGGACCACCCGATTTTGAATGATCCCAATAAAATCACTCATCAAGATTTTGAAGGTTGGGTTCAGGAACGCGGTTTATATTTTGCAAATGAGTGGAACTCAAAATATCAACCCATCTTGAGCAGTCACGATCCCGGTGAGGAATCCAAAGCAGGCGGACTATTATTTACCGAATACGGAAAAGGTACTTTCATTTATACCGGATATGCTTTTTTCCGGCAACTACCAGCTGGTGTGCCGGGAGCTTTCCGGTTATTTGTTAATTTAATTGAAGCAAAACAGCGCTAACATGAAAGATCAGAATAAAAAACAGTTGGAAGATACAGAGCCGGTACCGGTATTTAAAAATTGGCGCACCTGGTATGTGTTGGTTCTCTCCATATTGGGTGGATTGATCCTCATTTTTTATATTATCACCAAAACTTTTCAATAAAAATTAGAAAGAATATACGGAGGCGTCTATGGATCAGGATCGTATGCTTCGCAAGCAATTAGTAAAACTGCTTCAGGGGAAAGGAGCACATGTAACTTTTGATGCAGCCATCAAAGATTTTCCGGAGGCGACCAGAGGAAAAACCACTGAGTCACTCCCTTACACTGCGTGGCAACTTCTGGAACATATGCGAATCGCCCAATGGGATATTCTGGAATTCAGCAAAAGTGCCGATCATGTATCCCCGGAATGGCCAACCGAATATTGGCCGAAAGAACTTGCCCCGCCGGATGGCTCAGATTGGCAGAAAAGTATCGAAGCCTTTCAAAAAGATCTGAAAGAAATGCAGGATCTCATATCTGATCCGGAGGCGGATCTGTATAAAAAATTTCCGCACGGAACCGGGCAAACCTTGTTTCGTGAAGCGCTGGTTTTAGCAGATCATAATGCTTATCATACCGGTCAGATTGTATTGTTGCGGAAACTCTTGGGTATCTGGTAAACTTAATAGTTTGTATTTGCCAAAAGGATTACTTTCATTAACCTGTAGATTTTTATTAATAGACTGAAACTCTCAAGATAACATATAACAGTAGTCTGTTCTGACAAAGCAGAAAGGTCTCCATGCAGCTTCTGGACTGGATTGTGTTGGTTGCTTCCCTAATCCTCATACCAATCTATGGCATGTGGCGAAGCCGTGGTAGTAAAAATATCCACAGTTATCTTCTGGCTGGCAA
>CAZVKP010000119.1:0-8570 GCA_964627635.1 uncultured Calditrichaceae bacterium
AGGTACATCTATAGTACTTTTCGTCTCTTTTGGAATTGTTGGCGCATTGGCTTTTTATTTTTCTCAAAGAATTTATCCTATAAAATTAGAATGGAAGAAAATCAGCAAATCTTTTTTAGTTTCAGCATTTATCTGCCTCATTTATTTTTTAATTTTTGCAGAAATTTCTATAATTTATATTATAATGAAATTATTTCTAGTCTTTGTTGTTTTTCCAATATTGTTAATTACTACTGGTGTGATCGATGTTGAGGAAAAGAATTATATTTTAAATTTTGTGATAAAATACAAGACTTCTATTCTTAAATGAAAATTTTAATTTTGACAGATTATTTTCCTCCCCAAAAGGGAGGATTTTCCAGGTATGTTTATGAGATTTCAAAAGGTTGGATAAATCATGGTGAAAATGTTATAATTGTTTCTACTTTAATTTATGATAATAAAAAAAGCTATTATCATAATTCTACAGCGGATCGTCTAATATTTATAGAGAAAAAGGGCGGGGGATATTTTAATAATCTCATTATTTTTTTAAAATTTTTGCCTGTATACTTTTCGTTCAAACCGGACTTCGTATTTTTACCGACATGGTATCGATATAGTATGCCTTTAGTTTTGCTTTACTTTTTCACGGGGAAAAATATAAAGTATGTCATAGGTTGTCATGCTGCTGATATTTTAGGTTTACATATAGGTTCTAGTTTAAAAACTAATAATTTTTTTAAATATCTTGGTAAATTAGCTTTAAAACATGCAACCGGATTATTTGCAATTTCAAAATATACTGCAAAAGAACTTAAGAAATTGGGTATTTCAAAAAACAAAATAAAAGTATTTCCAAATGGTGTTGATTCCCGAATATTTCGCCCTCAAAGGGTTAATAAAAGAGGATTATTGAGTAAATATGGCATTAAAAATCCGGATTATAAATTGTTGTTAACAGTTGCCCAACTGAATATAAGAAAAGGAATAGATACAGGAATAAATTTAGTTTATGAATTGAAAAAAGATAATATTTTTGTGAATTATGTTGTTATTGGTAATGGAGATGATGAGCAAAGGCTAAGGAACAAAATATCCCAGTTTAATTTAAGCGAACAAGTTTATATTTTAACAACAGTAGATGATATTGAATTAATAAATTTTTATAATATTTGTGATGTGTTTTTACTTCTTAGTAGGCACGAAGGTGATCTGAATGTTGAAGGTTTTGGTATCTCAATTTTAGAAGCAAGCGCATGTGAAAAGCCAGTTATTGTTGGAAATTCAGGGGGTATTCCTGATGCTGTTGAAAATGGAAAAAGTGGTTATTTAGTTGATCCATATGATCTTAATGGTATTAAAAATAAAACTGTTTACTTGTTAAATAATACAGAGAAATCAGTTAGCATGGGAAAATATGGAAGGAAAAGAACGGTTGAAGTATATAATTGGCGGATTATTACAAAAAATATGATTCATGTTTTAAATAACTTATTTAAAAATAATAAGTCATAACTAACAAATGAATATCTCTATCATTACAACAGTACACCCTATAGATGATACCAGAATATTTTTCAAAGAAATTTTATCTTTAGCAAAAGCTGGGCATAAAATTAATTATATTGTGAAGCATGGTGAAATATCAAATAAACATCCTAATATTAATATTATATACCTAAAAAACAATAATAAATTATCAACACGTTTTCAAAATGTGATTTTGGCGTTCAGAATTGCGAGAGGTTTGAAAGCTCATGTAGTTCATTTTCATGACCCTGATTTTCTTATTGCTGCTGTAATTTTAAAATTATTTTATAAACGAAAAATTATTTATGATATACATGAATTATATTTTGACTCTCTATTACATAAATCTTATTTAAGTAAAAATGTGAGTCGATTACTATCAAATGGCTATCGGTTAGTAGATAATTTGAGTGTAAGATTTTTTGATCGCGTTATTTTAGCCGAGACAGGATATTATAAATATTATAGAAATTTAACAAAAAAAATTACTACTCTCCAAAATTATTTATCAAAGCAATATTTAAGTGATAAAGTGGAGATTCATTCGGGACCTCAAAAAGAATTAAATTTTGTATATTTAGGCAGTATTTCGAAAGTCCGTGGGATTTATGAAATTATTAATTTGGCTGAAGTGCTTTCCCAAAATAATAATTTTAAAATTCATATAATTGGTCCTTGGTATCCTCCCCAATTGGAGTATGAGATCAGAAGAATAATATCGGATATTAGGTTAGTGAATAATTTTATAATACATGGAAGGCTTACTTTTCCAAAAGCACAAAAATTATTAGAAAAATGTGACGTTGGCTTATTATTTCTTTATCCGAACTTAAATATTACAACTACCTTACCTACCAAACTTTTTGAGTATATGGGGAAAGGATTAGCTGTAATTATGAGTAATTTTTCCTCCTGGAAAAAATTTAATCAAAAGTATAATTGTGGAATGACGATAGATATTTTTAATATTTCTAAAGAAAAAAGTAAATTGAATACATTTTTAAATAATGACTTCGAGTTAAAAAAGATAAAACAGAGAAACGTACAAACGGTAAATAAATATTTCCTTTGGGAAAATGAAGAAAAAAAATTACTTGAAATATATAATCAATTAGATAAAAAAAATTAATAAAATTTTTAATTATTTTAAGTGAAAGTGATATTAAAAATTGAACGGTGATACGAAATATCCTTTTGTTTCAGTCATTATTCCAATAAGAAATGAAAAAAATTATATTGGAAAATGTCTTGAATCCATCATAAAGAATAATTATCCAAAAGAAAAGTTAGAAGTACTTGTTATCGATGGTCTCAGCGAGGACGGTTCAGATAAAATAGTAAAGACATTTACAAATAATTACCCATTTTTTCGTTTATTAAATAACAAAAAGAAGATTACACCAGCGGCTCTAAATATTGGAATACAAAATGCTACCGGCGAAATTATAATCCGAATGGACGGGCATTCTACTTATGAATCAAATTTTATTACAGAATGTGTAAACCTTCTCCGGAATACAGATGCTTCAAATGTAGGTGCAACTTTAAAAAGTGTGGGAACAAACTACATATCTAATGCAATTGCAATTGCAATGAGTAGTCATTTTGGGGTTGGAAATTCCCATTTTAGAACAACCAAACAAGAGATGTGGGTTGATACTGTGTTTCCTGGTGCTTGGTATAAAGAGACGTTAAAAAAGGTTGGAAGTTTTAATGAAGAATTAATTGCAAATCAAGATGCAGAATTTAACTATAGATTAAGAAAAATGGGGGGAAAGATCCTTCTCTCTCCCAAACTCAAATGCACTTATTTTGTGAGAAATTCTCTAATTTCTCTTGTCAAACAATTTTTTCGAAATGGGTATTATAAGTTAAAAACTTTTACGATTTATCCTAGAAGTCTCAAAATTCGACAATTAATTCCGCCTTTATTTGTAATTTCTTTATTTGTTTCAGTTATACTAATTCCATATTCTATAAAAGGTGCATTAATAATTCCAACAATTTATTTCATACTTAACATTTATAATTCTATATTAAATTCGAAAAGGAAGGGATGGAAATATTTACCGGTTTTACCTTTAATATTTTTTATAATTCATTTTGCTTGGGGATTGGGCTTTTGGATAGGATGCATTAAATTTGGATTCTCCAAATTTTCTTATAAAATATTAATTAATAAGGACATTCAATACAAAAAGGAATAAGGAGCCAATATGCAAGTCCCCTTTGTCGATCTTAAAGTCCAATACCAAACACTTCGTTCAGAGATTTTACCGGCGTTAGAGAAGGTGTGTGAGAACACTAGTTTTGTTCTTGGTCCTCATGTAAAGAAATTTGAAGAAAGCTTTGCCAGTTTTATCGGGACGAAATATGCGCTAGGGGTAAATTCCGGTACTGCTGCAGATCAGTTGGCGGTTCAGGCGCTAATAAATGCTGGTGATGAAGTCATTACCACACCCAATACCTTCATTGCGACATCCGAAGCCATAACCGCCGCGGGAGGAAAGGTTAAATTTGTGGATATCCAAGAAGAATCCTACAATATGGATCCGGAAAAATTAGCAGATGCTGTTACCCCTCAAACAAAAGTGGTGGTCCCTGTGCATTTATATGGACAGCCGGCGGATATGGATCCCATCATGGAAATTGCAAAGGAGCACCGTCTCTTTGTGGTGGAAGACGCGGCACAAGCACATGGTGCGGAATATAAAGGGCAGAAAGCCGGATCAATAGGAGATGCAGCAGCATTCTCTTTTTACCCGGGAAAAAATTTAGGTGCTTATGGCGAAGCCGGTGCAATTACAACTAACTCTGATGTAGTAGCTGAATTTGTTAGAAAATATAGAGATCACGGTTCCGGGGAAAAATATGTCCATGAGATTGAAGGGCATAATATGCGAATGGAAGGATTCCAGGGAGCAATTCTTAATATTAAACTAAAGCACCTGCAGGATTGGACAGATGCTCGAAGGCGGAATGCTAAATTATACAATGAGATATTAAAGAATATTGGTGGTGTAACGATTCCCCGAGAAATGGAAAATCGGAAACATGTTTACCATTTGTATGTTATTCGGGTAAAAGAGCGGGAAAAATTACAGAAATTTTTATCAGAAAAAGGAATTGCGTCTGCGTTCCATTATAAAATTCCACTTCACCTTCAAAAGGCATATCAATATTTGGGATACCAAAAAGGAGATTTTCCGGTAACTGAAAAAGTGATGTCCGAGATCATTTCATTACCCATGTATCCTGAGTTAAGGGAAAATCAAATAGAATATGTGGCATCTTCCATAAAAGAGTTTTTAAATTCTAAATAACATTTAGTATTTTAAAGAGATATAAAAGGTGACCGATGAAATTCGTTAGTATAAGTGACGATGTGAAATTAGGAAAAAATGTAAAGCTCTATAACTTTGTCAATCTTTATGGTTGCCGGATTGGAGATAATTCAAAAATCGGCACATTTGTTGAAATTCAAAAAGGAGCTACAGTAGGAAGAAACTGTAAGATTTCAAGTCATACCTTTATCTGCGAAGGGGTTCATATTGAAGACAACTGTTTCATCGGACATAATGTAACTTTTATTAACGATAAATATCCCCGCGCGGTTAATCCCGAAGGCGATCTGCAGTCAGAAGAAGATTGGGTCTGTATTCCAACATATGTAAAGAAAGGAGCAAGTATTGGTAGTAGTGCTACGATTATGTGTGGCATTACCATTGGGGAAGGGGCAATTATTGGTGCCGGTGCTGTGGTGACAAAAGATGTGCCCGGCAGATCAAAAGTGGCTGGAGTACCAGCCCGGGTTTTATAGAAAAGTAAATAAGTCAAAGTCTAAATTTTTGAAAATATTAAACTATCTTTTAATGAATTTTATTATTTTGTTTCCCGATTTTATATGAAGTATCTTTTTGCAGCTACAATTGGTCTACTAATTTCGATTCTTGTAGTAAGCCAGATCCGAAAACTTGCGGCGCGTTTCCGAATCGGATCATTGCCTTCCCCAAGAAAAATACATTCCGATTTTAAACCATTGCTTGGCGGATTCGGTTTTACGGCTGGAATTCTCGCTTTAATGTTTGTCAGCCAGTTTTTTAAATTATTGCCCGCATCTCACTGGAGTTTAAACATCCATTTCTGGATTGGTTTTATAGTTATCATTCTATTTGGGTTATGGGATGATGTAAAAGGTGTTTCTTCAAAGATAAAATTTTCCGGGCAGGGAATTGCAGCTTTACTTTTAGTTCTGGGAGGTTGTCGAATTCAATCTTTCAGTGGTCCGTTAGGCGAAGTTTTTTCTTTAGGTATGTTTTCTATTCCATTTTCTTTTCTATGGATTATTTTTATCATCAATGCAATAAATATTCTGGATGGATTAGACGGTTTGGCAGGAGGGGTTGGTCTTATAATAACGACGGGATTTGTTGTTATTACCCAAAATTTTGAGAACAGTTTTTTGTTTGTTTTATCCATCGGATTAGCTGTGGGAATATTAGGATTTCTGCGTTACAACTATCATCCGGCATCTATTTTTATGGGAGATGTGGGCAGCTTACAGCTTGGATATGTTCTTGCTTTTCTTTCCATTGAATCACTCAAAATAGCTTCAACCCATCAAATATATTTTTTAACATCATTGGTATTATTAGGAGTGCCGGTCACAGATGCGTTGCTTTCATTCCTGCGAAGATTGAGCGAAGGAAATAATCCGTTTCTGGCAGATAAACAACATATTCATCATCGCCTCATAAATCTTGGATTATCTCATTTACAAACTGTCTGGCTGCTCTATTTGTTTACTATCTTTTATGTAGTAGCAGGCATATTATTGGTATATTTTCAGGAATATACCGGTTTAATCGTGTTCATTATTGTCTTTTTATTCACGCTTTTCTGGATTTGGCGGTTGGGGTATGTGGAAACCAGATCTTCCATGCAAAACTTTGTTTTCCACTCTCGAAGAACTAATTCTGTCAGAAAAAGGGCACCGATACATTTTACGCGCATCTGGCATAAATTATTATTGCTGCTATCAGATTTAGTTACCATAAACCTCTCGCTATATTTTACACACTGGTTAAAATTTCAGTCAAATTTGTTTTCTTTTGCAGAATATCGACCATTATCCGATTACTTTTCCACACCTGTTTTTCTTTTGCTGACCATTGCCTGGATACTTATGTTCTTTTTAAATAACCTTTACCATATGGATTGGGATATTTCGCGGTTTGATAAAATATGGAAGGTTTCTAAAGTGATCACCTTTGGGGTCATAATTATTAGTCTAATCACCATAGATTTTCATGAATTTGTTCGTGCCTCCCAAATCTATTCCCTTCTAATTTATTGGATTACTTTACTCATTTTTGTGAATACAGCTCGTTTATTTATCATAGAATTGGAAAAACGATTAAAAATTTTTGAATACTCCCTTAAGAAAACCTTAATTGTCGGATGTAATGAACTTGGTAATACAATCCTGCAGGACATTAAGAGTAATCCACACTTAATTTTTGATGTAATTGGCTTTGTATCAAAAAAATCGAGAAAGAATAATTTCCACGGGTTTCCTGTTTTGGGAGATTACCAAAAACTACCGGAACTTATTCACCAATATAAAATAGATGAAGTGCTCATTGCCATCCCTGAGCACCAAACGGAAGATTTCATCCAATTAATCAGTTTATGCGAATCACAGGAAGTAAAGGTAAAAATCCCCCCCGGGACCCACGATGTATTTACCGGTAAACAGGTCAGTCTGGTAAGTCATGCATATCTTCAGATTTTTCCGGAAAATATGGTATTATGGCAATGGTTTGTTAAAAGAATTTTTGACCTTAGTTTTGGAATATTTCATCTCATTGTATTGTCACCGTTTATTTTTTTAATTTCCATTTATATTTATATAAAATTAGGAGCTTCTGCGTTTTTAAAGATACCGATATTAGGTAAGAATGGAATTCCTTTTACCATGTATGTCTTCCGTCTTAATAAAGACGATTATGATTATTATCAGAATCCAATTTATCTGGGGCATGGGTCCTCAAATGAACCGAATACAGGTTTTTTAAAATTTATGTACAGATCCCGTTTATACAAGTTACCACAGATTTTTAATGTTATTCTGGGAGATATGAGTTTTGTCGGTCCTCGCCCTGAACCACCGGAATGGTATGAGGAGTATCGTGATTCGCTTCGTTTTATTCATCGTAGAATTACGGTTCGCCCTGGCCTTACGGGTCTTGCACAGGTGAAATATCATTATGAACTGTCACAAAAGATTTTACAGGAGCGTGTAAAGTTTGATATTTTTTATATTGAAAACATGGCTTTAAGATTAGATGTGCGAATTTTGTTGCGGACAATTTTTCTTATTGTGAAAAAACCAGGAAATATTCCGTTAAAACCTGTAGAAAGTAAGGTGACTTAATTGAACCTTGTTTTAATAGTACAACACCATTTAGTTGTAATAGCTGTAACTTGACCCAAATTATTAAAAACAATAATTCTAAACACGTGAAAATTTCAGTAATAATTGTCAATTATAACGTAAAAGATTATTTAGCCCAAACGTTAATCTCTATTAAGAGGGCACTCAAAAACTACGACCGTGAAATTTTTGTAGTAGATAATGCCTCAGTTGACGGCAGTGTTCCATTCATAAAAAATCATTTTCCGGAAGTTAATTTAATTGAAAACCGAAAAAATGTCGGGTTTGCGAAGGCAAACAATCAAGCATTAAGGCAAATACAAGGTGAATATGTTGTCCTCATTAATCCGGATACTGTTGTCCAGGAAGACACATTTCAAAATTTATTTGATTTTTTCGATGGCAATCCCGATGCGAGTGTTGCAACCTGTAAAATCATTAATCCCGACGGTACCTTTTCTGTCGATTGTCGGCACAGTATTCCAACCCCTTCTATCGCCTTTTGGAAGGTTGTTGGTTTAAGTAAACTTTTTCCAAAAAGCAGAATATTCGGTCAATACAATCTTATCTATTTGCATCCGGATAAAATTTCTGAAGTCCCGGCCATTTCCGGTTCTTTTAT
>CAZVKP010000120.1:0-1383 GCA_964627635.1 uncultured Calditrichaceae bacterium
TTTGGGTGTTACTGCTATCTATTTTAATCCGTTATTCGAATCGCCTTCCCATCATAAATATGATGCCTCCCAGTATCGTCATATTGATAACAATTTCGGTCCTAATCCAACAAAAGACCGCCAAATTTGGGAAAGCGAAGATCCAACTGATCCCGGTACGTGGAAGTGGACCACCGCAGATAGTTTGTTTCTCAAGCTCATTGATGCCGTCCATCAGAGAGGTATGAAAGTAATAATTGACGGCGTATTCAACCATGTGGGTTATACATTTTGGGCATTCCAGGATGTGTTGGAAAATCAACAAGAGTCACCATACAAAGACTGGTTTATCGTGAAAAGTTGGGACGATCCCGAAACGACTGAAAATGAATTTGATTATGCGGGTTGGGCAGGGGTAAAAGATTTGCCGGAATTCCGGGAAGATAAAAATGGATTGGTCGGTGGTCCGCGTCAACATGTGAAGGCAGTTGTCCGGCGCTGGATGGATCCCAACAACGATGGGGATCCATCCGATGGAATAGATGGCTGGCGCCTGGACGTTGCAGAAAAAGTAAGTATAAAGTTTTGGAGCGATTTTCGGGGGTGGGTCAAAGCGATAAATCCCGAAGCGTTCTTAACCGGAGAAGTGTGGTGGGAAGAATGGGAGGAAAATAAAATTCATAATGCTGCACCGTGGCTAAATGGGGTTGCATTTGATGCGGTAATGAATTATCGCTGGGCCAGGGCAGTGAAACAATTTGTGATTGATCAGAAAACCCAAATTTCCGTGCAGGCATTTGTGGACAGTTTAAATACTTTATACAGGGATTATTCCAGAGATAACAGTTACGTGATGCAAAATTTAATGGACAGTCACGATGTGGATCGGGTCTCATCGCAAATTGTAAACCCGGATCGTTGGTACGACCATGAAGCAAATCCAAAACAGAATCCTGATTATAAAGTGAGAAAACCAAAATATGAAGAACAGCTCAAACAAAAACTGATAGTCGGGCTGCAAATGAGTATGCCCGGTGCACCGATGGTTTATTACGGTGACGAAGCAGGAATGTGGGGTGGGGACGACCCGGATTGCAGAAAACCGATGATTTGGAAAGAGTTTGAGTATGAACCGGAGGATTCACATCCTTTTGGAAAAGATCGTCCGAAAGACAAGGTTCGTTTTGATCAAAATCTGTTTGATTGGTATAAACAAATGATTGCGCTCCGCAAAGCGAATGTGGCTTTAAGTTTGGGGGATATAAACTTTATTTTGATTGAAAATTCAAAAAACGTTTTGGGATTCAGCAGAGCATATCAAAATGAAAAATATTATGTTGTTTTGAATAATAGTCGCCAACCACAAAAGGCGGCATTTGTTATGGATACAAATTTTAACGAAAA
>CAZVKP010000120.1:1393-8517 GCA_964627635.1 uncultured Calditrichaceae bacterium
AAGATTTGATAAGCGGTCAAAGGTTTGGATTAATGGATAATGAACTCCAGGTAACCCTGAAGCCATATCAGATTATGATTCTTAATTAACATAAACTGAGCTCATTTATTTGAAATAGATTTTGTTCTCATACGGACTATTATACAATTATTTAAAGGAAATCACAGGTTCCAAAAAAGTCTATAACAAGTTATATTTTTTACTTGACAAGAAAAAAAATTGTATATAAGTTTTAGTAACTCTGTTCTTAGTTAATACTTTTGAATAGTATAAAAACTATTTAAAAGTAATATTTACTTAGTTTGTTGATTAATATTATTCTATGGTACTTTTACATCTAATGTGAGTGTTTTTATAATCTGCCATTAATGGTTGGCATGATTGGATAGTAATGCGAATACTCAAATTGAATTTTTTTATTACCCTTTTCCTGGTAATTGCTGTCGCCTTTCAATTTTTTACAGGTTGCGGCAGTGACACACCTGAAATCGAAAAAAATACCCTTGCATTAATTAATAATAAAAAAATAGATAAGGACGATTTTTTCCGAAAATTACAACAATTAAGACAACGTACTGGTGCGCCGGACAATGGAGAAGTTCGTCGTAGTATACTAAAAAACTATGTTGCGGAAGAAGTTTTTATTGCCGAAGCTCGCAAACGAGGCTACCATCAGGATTCTGATGGTGAATATGAGAGGGAAAAGATTGAAACCCAAGAATTATTGAATGCTTATTTCGAAAGATTTGTTATACCCAAAATATCCGTAACAGAAAAAGAACTGAGAGAACTATATTATCGATTTAATACCAAAATAAAAGCCAGCCATTTATATGCATCCACACAAAAAGAAGCCGATTCTCTCTATCGAGCACTCCAAACAGGTGCTTCTTTCGAAAGATTAGCCAGATCAATATTCGAAGACCCGGTATTGAGGGAATCCGGGGGATCTTTAGGCTATTTTACTGTAGATGAAATGGAACCTGCATTCGAAAATGCCGCCTATTCAATGCAGGTTGGTGAAATTTCCAAACCGGTTAAAACAAGCGATGGATATAGCATTATTCGTGTTGACGCCCGGCAGAAAACCTCAGTTCCAACCGAATATGCTTATGCTGATAAACGTCCCAGGCTGCGGTCTTATTTAATGCAGCGAAAAAAGAAGAAAGCAGCTCGTGAGGTAGTGGATTCATTACAGCAGGCTCTTGACATTCAGTTTAACCAGCAGATCCTGCAGGAATTGTTTTCAGTTTTGGAAAGCAATAAGGACAAAGATTTTACCCGGGAGCAATCTTTAGATTTACCCAATGTGACTCAATTAGAAAATCGCGAATTATTGTCCTCTAAGGTGGGCGCCTGGACGGTAGCAAAATTCCGGAAATACGCACGCTTCACCTCTAAAAAGCAGCAGAACTGGATTCGAAATCAGGAAAGCTTGAAAGATTTTATCTCCGGTTTAGTGGTGCGCTCTTTTATGTTGTCTCAGGCTCGCGCAGCAGGCTTGCATAAAACGGCAGACTACCAACAGCAGGTGGCGGAATTGATGGATGTTTATCTGTTAAAGCGTATGGAAAACCAATTAAAACAGCAAATGGTAATTCCTGTGGATTCGTTGCGAGCATATTTTGAACATGATCCCCGGAGGTTTTCATTACCGCCGGAAATCAATTTGCGGGAAATTGTACTGGAAACGGAGCAGGATGCACAACTTGTTCAAAATAGATTGGAAAGTGGAGATGCCTTCCCAGAGTTGGCGAAAAAGTATTCGATTCGCCGCTGGAGTGGCATCAATGGCGGGGAACTGGGATATCTTACACCACAGGATATCGGCAGGAAATGGTCAAATTTGGTGTTCTCGCTAGAGAAGGACGAATGGACCGGACCTGTAAAAATGGATTCGTTTTATGTCTTTTTAAAGTGCATTGGCAAAAAGCCTGCACAACTTCGCAGCTTTGAGGAAGCCAAAGAGGACGTGGAGGCTGCATTAAAAACCATGTGGTGGGCCGACCAAAGGCAGCAGAAATTAAGTGAATTCCGGGAGCATTTCCGGGTGATGTCATTTCCCGAAAAATTAAGGAATATTAGACGAAATTAAACATCAGTTAGAGGCATATTTATGAAGAACAGATACTTTATTTTAAGCATCCCCATTTTTTTATTATTCATATTGCCATTCTCTCTGTTAGCACAAAATACCGGAAAAATTGTGGGAACCGTAACTGATGCGGAAACTGGTGAACCATTAATTGGTGCAAATATTGTGATAGAGGGGACGCAACTTGGCGCTGCCACAGATGTTGATGGTACTTTTGTCATTCTCAGAGTACCACCCGGTACTTACAATGTAAGTGTAATTTATATTGGTTATCAAAAAACTACCATGACCAATGTAGAGGTTCTTACCGACTTAACCACTCGCTTAAATTTTGAAATTAAACCGGAAGCAGTGGCAGGTGAAGAAGTAACGGTCGTTGCGGAAACTCCGGTAATTCGAAAGGATTTGACTTCTGTTGAAGCACGGGTGCAATCGGAAGATATCGAGCGTTTACCGGTGCAGGAATTGGGTGATGTCCTGAATTTACAGGCGGGTGTTATTAGGGATGCCGGTGGTGGTATCCACATACGGGGAGGACGATCTAACGAAGTTTCCTACCGCGTAAATGGCATCAGTATAACCGACGACTTCTCCCGCTCTCAGGCGCTTCAGGTGGAGAATGAATCTGTGCAGGAATTGCAGGTGATTAGCGGTACATTTAATGCAGAGTATGGAAATGCATTAAGCGGGGTAATCAACATTGTTACCAAAACCGGTGGTGATGAATTCAGGGGCGATTTTGAAGTTTGGTCCGGTGATTATCTGAGTACCCGGGATGATCTTTTCTTTAATATCGATGATTTTGATCCAACCGATATTTATAATTTTCAGGGGAGTTTGAGCGGACCAATAATCAAAGACAAAGTATCTTTCTTTGTTACCGGCAGACGCTGGTATACAGATGGTTGGCTTTACGGTCCCAAAGCATTTTTACCGCAGGGACGTTCGGAAACAGTCCGGCAAATTGAGGACGGCGATACCACCTTTGTTACAAATGAGTTGGAAGGAGATAGCAGCGCAGTCTCTATGAATTCTCGAGATCGCTACAGTGCACAAGCTTCATTAGAGTGGAACATTTCTACACCATTTAAACTTAGGATCGATGCATTGGGAAGTATGGAGGAGCGGCGCAATTACGACCACTTTTTTAAACTCAACCCGGAAGGAGATCGCGGAGATGAGGAACTGGGTGGAAGTGTTATTACCAAACTAACCCATCAAATCGGAAAAGTTACTTTTCATGAATTTACAGTGGCTGCAAAATATAATGAGTTAACCTCGGTCCTTTTTGATGATCCGCAAGATCCTCGCTATGTGCATCCCGATTCGCTTAATACAGGTGTTTTCCAGTTTGCGAAGGCAGGCACCGATTTGGCGCGCTTTGAAAGATATACCAGAAGCTGGATTGCCAAGTGGTCGCTAACCAGTCAATTTACCGATCGCCATCAAGTGAAAACCGGTATTGAATTTCAGACGGATGATGTATTTTTTAGTGATATTACTCTGGTTCCAAAGGAAGATTCCACCGGTCAGCAGGTAATCCGCTTTGTTCCGCAGGAAAGATTTGTTCCGGAGATTCGGGGGCCTTCAAGTCTGGTGAACAACACATTTACCCGGGAACCGTCAAAATTTGCAGCTTACATTCAGGATAAGATTGAATATGAGAGTTTAATTATCAATGTAGGGATACGCTTCGACTTATTTGATCCGAATGGTAAAATTCCTGCAGATCCTGAAGACCCGAACATTTTCAATCCTTTTAAATTACAGCATATTTATAATGATACCAATGGAGATGGTGTTATTAGTCTGGATGAGCAGACCGAAGATAACAAATTTACGCTGCAGGAACG
Source organism: uncultured Calditrichaceae bacterium (assembly GCA_964627635.1). Lineage (GTDB taxonomy): Bacteria > Calditrichota > Calditrichia > RBG-13-44-9 > RBG-13-44-9 > CAZVKP01. Next base: position 5,342 of record CAZVKP010000120.1, read on the forward strand.
CGAAGAATTTTGGTACGAGGAAACCAGTGTTAAAACACAATTAAGTCCCCGCTTAGGTGTCGCTTATCCAATTACAGAGACTGGTGTTATTCATTTCTCATATGGTATTTTTCAGCAAATACCGGATTATCAATTGCTTTATGTGGGCGATCAGTTAAAGGTGACCACAAGTGGTGGAACTCAGGGTCCCTTTGGAAATCCGGATCTGGATCCCAAGCAAACCACCATGTATGAACTGGGTCTTCAACAGCAGTTTACCGATAATCTGGCAATTGATGTTACCGGATTTTACAGAGATATTCGGGATTGGATTACCACCAGTCAGCCGATTCCTACAGATATATCCGGTGTTTCTTATGTGACCTATATTAACCGGGATTTCGCCAATGTACGGGGTATTACCCTGGCACTAAGCAGGAGATACGCGAATAATTTTTCTTTCGATATCGATTACACCTTTCAGATTGCAGAGGGAACAAATTCTAATCCGGAGGAAGAGTTTTTTGCTCAGCAGGGTGGTGCGGAACCCACAAAAATTTTAACGCCGCTCAATTGGGATCAAAGACATGCATTAAATACCAATATCTTTGTCGGTAAACAGGATTGGGGGCTGAGTGTGATCGGCCGTTTAAATTCCGGGCAGCCTTTTACACCAACATTTGTTACCGGCACCCGCACCGGACAGAATATTACTTCCGGATTAAGGGAAAACAGCCGGAACAAACCAAACCGTTTTACAGTGGATTTTCGGGCTCATAAGAATTTTAACCTGTCGGATTTTAAACTACAAATATATGCCCGAGTTTTTAATTTGTTTGATGCGGATAATCCGGTAAATGTTTACGGCGATACAGGTGAAGCGGATTTCACACTGCAAGAAATTCAAACTCAGCAGGAGGACCCCACCTGGTTTGTTAATCCGACGTTTTACTCAGAACCCCGTCGCATACAAATTGGCGCCAAAATTAGTTTCAGATAAACAAATACAGATGATTAATTATGAGAAAATTTAATATGCACTCAAAAGTTTCGAATTATGAAAGAACGCGCTTTACCACGATTTTTATTCTTTTAATCGCATTTATTATGGGATTTTCCCAGCAAAATCAACATGTTCCGTCGGACCAACGTGGTGATCCCAAACTTCGACGCGAGTCGAATATTGACGGAAATAATGTAAGGGCGACCATTTTTAATTTTGCCTTCAGCGGACGAACCGCGGCTGTACCGGATGAAATCCCGTATGAGTGGCCCAAAAATACCGACCGGATTTACGTGGCTCTGGTTGCATTGTGGATGGGTGGAGAAGTTGAGACCGAAACCGGAGAAACCATCCAAATGATTGATTTCCCAACCTTTCGGCAGAATCCTGCCGGGGAATCCTGGAATCTCGAACCTGTTCCGGGATTTTTAAATCCCGATCAGGATGAGATTGCCCGGAGTGATGATCCTAATTCCTGGCCCACGGAAGCACAGGGTGGATGGCGGGATAAGCGTGACGATCCCAATGATCCGGGATGGGTTGGCTCCTGGAATGGATTCTTTGGAAAAAATGTATTCAATGCAGATCAGGAAATGTTTTACCGGTCATCGGATGACCTTTATGATCGTTTTAATTACGTGCCGGATAATACCGACCCTACTCGTGGAGGATTGGGGTTAATGGTTGATGTCAGGGTATTTGCCTGGTCCCAAGTTTTAATTAACGATGTTATTTTTCATATCCACGATGTGTTGAATGACGGAACCAAACGAATTCCCAAAACCGACTTTTTAATCTGGTTAGCTGATATCGTTGGTGGCGATGGCGATGCAGCAGATGATGAACCTTTTGTTGACCTGCAGACGGACATTGCGTTTCTAACTGATGCGGACCGAATCGGAGACCCCGATATCTTTGGCGATGAACCGGTGGGACTTGCCTCCATTAAGTTTTTGGAAACTCCCGGTAATCAGGTGGATGGTATTGATAATGACGGTGATGCGGATCAGCATCTGAATCTGGTGAATCGTATAAGCGGTAATCCCGGAGTACGCATACCGCTCTTCACCGAAGCGGATTTTGAGCCTCGCAGTTTATCTCCGGGCGATACCATTGTTTTGATTGACTCTTTGAACTTCCAGCGTAGAATAATTGAATATCCGCAGGGCGGCGGGATTGTGAAAACTTTGGGTCAGGAAATTAGCCTACCGGCAGGCGGAATCGTGCTTTTTGAGGACACCTTAGCGAATACCATGGATGACGACCTGGATGGACTGATTGACGAACGGTTAACATTACATCTGGAACGATTTGATGAAATTACCGGAACAGTTAAGCCGGTTCGCTTCATTAATTACCTTTCTTTCGAATTTGGAGATACGGTTAAAAGAGGTTTTGTGGTCTCCGGATCAAAAACCGCCATGTCTTACGAAACTGTTGCCCCGATGATCGATGAATCCAGGGATGATTTCTTTGACAATGATAATGACTGGCTGGCTTTGCAGGATGATGTGGGCTTAGATGGCGTGGAAAATACCGGCGATCCCGGTGAAGGAGACGGGCAACCAACCAGCGGTTCCGGAACCGGTTTTCCCGGCGAAACAAACATAGATAAAACCGATGTGAGCGAGACGGATTTAATTGGTATTACCAGCGCTGTGCAGGACCCTGCCGGAAATATTAACTTCAGTCAGGTGTCCGATGCTTTTATTTGGCGAACCTTTATGACACCCGGTCGATTTTTCATCCCGCGACCTACCGGGGAGTATGATACCTACGTCTCTTCAGGATATTTCCCAATCGATCCCGGTCAGCGTCAGCGAATGGCGGTGTCTGTTGCCATGGCAGGTGGCGGTATCAATAAACAAGCGGATATTCAAAGCGCCATTAACAAACAGGATCAGGCCAACACGGCGTATCTGTCGGATTATCGCTTTGCGCAAGCACCTGTACAAGTAACCGCGGAAGCAGTACCCGGTGACGGTAAAGTAACTCTCTATTGGGATGACGCTGCAGAAGCCTCCGAGGATTTATTCGTCAAACGGTTAGGCGGAAATTTCAAAGATTTTGAGGGGTATCGAATTTATCGGGCTACTGACGCTGCATTTTTGGATTCAAAAGTCATTACCGATGCCCAGGGTGTCAAAACGTTATTTAAACCAATCGCTCAATTTGACAAAAAAGATGGTATCAC
>CAZVKP010000121.1:0-3851 GCA_964627635.1 uncultured Calditrichaceae bacterium
GTATTAGAAAATGGAAATGATCAATTTATATCCATTCAACAAGAAGTTATAGCAGAATTTCCTGACCAATTAACTGCCGGATTTTTGTTTAAAGCAAATTCCTGGCTATGGATTACAGGCAATGTATCGAATGTTTTATGGCAAAAAATGAACAAAAATCTTCCGGATCAATTGGAATTTTCCGGTGCATTTCTGATCAACAACGCACAAAAAACAGCATATTCCATTGGATTTTATGATACTGATCCTAAATCAACATCCCCTTATGCAAGCATAAGCCATGAAACATTTTTTCTTGCCGGAGGCATAAGGAAACAATTGGGAAGCTTTGATATCAATATTCAAGTTATGGACAGCCATTTGTTTTCATCAGAATTGAGAAAACGAACTATTTTAAGGGCGGGGATGGACTATGAGTTGTAATATAGTTCACGGAAATTAGAATCAACTGCTTTTATGGATATAGTGGAATCGATATTGAACCGAATTTCAGTGGAATTCTTCAGTTAAAAGGAAAAGATGATTTGAAAAGTGTTGTGTTGTATAATTTCTCTAAATTTAAGTTTTATATTTAATTTCATCTCTGCAGCCAACTGCTATCTGCAATGCTTCATTTAATTCCTCAATCTTTTGAGAAGATAAAGTGGAAATAAAATGTGTCAGTAAAGATTTAGGAATGCTTATTAATTCATCACAATGAATCGCACTATCATGTTTCATTCCATCTTCAATTCCCAATTTCACTTGTGTTGATAATCCATCATATCGAGAATAGACAGGCGCACAAATAATCGTCGAGAACTTTGAATCAATTAAAACCTGACGACTCACCACTACAAACACTCTATATTTCTTCGCATCGAGTGATGAACCTTTATATACTCTATACAGTTCGCCTCGTTTCATAAATTTATTTGATAAGTAAGGACATCTTCAGCTTCACTATTCAAATAGTCAGAATTTTCATTTAATATCTGCAAATCTATTAAATCTGCCTGTTTTCTTTTTTCTTCTTTGATGTATCGTCGAAGCAGCTTTTCGATTACCTGTTCAATGTTGTTTTTTTGACCAGTAATCTCATCAAGAGCATCTATGAGTTCGTCCGAGATTTTTACTTTGCTTTTCATTTTATCAAATTACATTTTAGTTAATTTCACTATTAATATAAAACCCTTTTCCTAAAATGGAAACCTAAAAAATTAAGTAGTACCCTTTAAACAGATTGAATTTTTTCAGCTCTATAAATCAGGTTGGTCAATCACTTGTTGCAAATAATATATATTTAAACATTTATACAGAATTATTATATTCAAACTTTTTAAAATCGTTACTAATCATTAACCATCCGTTCCAATTAGTTCCAGAATAGAGAACTTGTCTTAACATGATTGTCTAAAATTTTCTATTTGCTATAAAAGAACCAATTGAAAGAAAAAAATTTTCCCAATCCCTAATCCTCGAGGGATTGGGAAACTCATATAGAAGATTATACGGATCAATATACACATTAAATTTTGAATTAAACAAACCGTAATACCTTACTTTTTGGTGACTTAGTTAAATCACACATCACCAAACTTTATGCCCTGCGCTAACGGAAGTTCTTCGCCCCAGTTAATGGTGACGGTCTGCCGACGCATGTAAGCTTTCCAGGCATCGGAACCGGATTCTCGTCCGCCACCGGTATCCTTTTCACCGCCAAAGGCACCGCCGATTTCCGCACCACTGGTCCCGATATTCACATTGGCTAATCCACAATCTGAACCTTCAGGTCCCAGGAAGTATTCCATTTCCTGCATGTTTTTGGTGAATATCGCTGAACCAAGTCCCTGGGTAACACCATTATGAATTTCCTGTGCCTCTTCAATCGTTTTGTACTTCATGAGATAAAGAATAGGCGCAAACGTCTCTTCGCACACAATGTCAGTTTGTTTATCCACTTCGGCGATACAGGGGCGCACATACAAACCGTTTTTGTATTCTTCACCTTCCAATACTTCTCCACCATACAGTATTCTACCACCTTCTTTTTTAATCTGCCCGATTGCCTCCTGCATGGTTTCCACACCCGCTTTATTAACCATGGGTCCCATCAGAATTCCTTCTTCCAGGGGATTTCCGATGGTCACCTGATTATAAGCATTTTTCAGTTTATCAACAAATTTGTCATAAACACTCTCATGGATTATGAGTCGCCTGGTGGTGGTACAGCGTTGACCAGCGGTTCCCACCGCAGCAAACAACACAGCACGAAGTGCCATATTCAAATCTGCAGATTCACTAATGATGATTGCATTATTGCCCCCCAGCTCTAAAATTGTTTTACCCAGTCGTTTTCCCACAGTTTCTGAAATCTTTCGTCCCATGGGAATGCTGCCGGTAAAGCTGACCAAGCGAACCCGTTTGTCATCCAGCATTTTTTGTCCAACAGATGAGCCAGGCCCAACCAGCGTATTAAATATTCCTTTAGGCATATTGTTTTCTTCTATCACTTTGTCTACAATATTCTGGATGGCGATGGCACACAGCGGTGCTTGACTACTCGGCTTCCAGATCATGACATCTCCACAAACTGCCGCAACCAATGCATTCCAGGACCAGACAGCTACCGGAAAGTTGAAAGCAGTAATAATTCCAATCGGTCCCAGCGGATGCCACTGTTCATAAAGGCGATGCTGGGGACGTTCACTTGCCATGGTTAAACCATAAAGTTGCCGGCTCTGTCCGAGTGCAAAATCCGATACATCAATCATTTCCTGCACTTCGCCTTTACCTTCCGGTAAAATTTTGCCCATTTCCAGACTAACCAGCCGTCCCAAATTGTCTTTGTGTTTCCTCAGTTCCAGCCCAATTTGGCGGACAATTTCACCTCTTTGTGGGGCAGGCACATTCCGCCATTCCTTAAATGCTTTTTCCGCATTTTGGATAATGGCTTCATAATCCTCCGGCATCGCCTGATGAATTTCTGCAATGACTTCTCCGTTTATGGGCGTAACGGATTCTGAAACAGGTGCTTTGTCATTGCGAATCCATTCGCCTTTACTGGCACCGTAAACCCTTTTTTCAATTCCTAATTCCTTGAGAAAGGACATATCGATTTGCATGGGAATTCCTCCATCTATTTTACTTTTTTAGGTCTGTTGAAAGATATAATTATGAGATAAGATTATCAAATACAAAATTAAAGAATAATCGGGTAACCAAGAAGAGTGAAATTGGTTTTTTACATAGATCACGAATCATCGAGGTTTTTTGTATAGTTATGGAGATAATTCTTAATCAATTCTATTGATTCCTATTTTGATTCCCAAAAATAAAAAATGATGGAATTTTAATATTTTTAGGGTATTTCATTGATTTTTATTCAGATTTATTATAAATTTTGTTAATGTCAAACTTAAGCTACAAGATATGTGTATTATGTTACTTTCCAGGCTATCGAACTCTAATTAGGAGCGATCAGGAATGATTAAGCCAACTCATTTTACATCATGTGATTTTAAAAATACTTTTGAAGCGTTAGAAGAACATTTTCTGGATGAATTGGAAGGACTTCTGGTATCGAAATTAATGGAACAAAAATCCATTACCTTACCCAACGCTGAAAACGAAGTTGTTGAATTTGCAGGACGCACCAATTATAAGATTCGCTTGAAACGCCCCAATAAAAGTGTGTGGTCCGTATCGTTTCAGGAATTCAGAGAATCCATTCGGACAGTTCTAAGAAACGGTGGTTTGGACCCACTTCAGGTAAACGGGGAAAAACCAGCCAAAAAACGCAATATGGAACTACCCACCTTAATTCTTTTACACATCCTACCGGATGAAGAATACAAGTCCCGCAGTTTTGT
>CAZVKP010000121.1:3861-8457 GCA_964627635.1 uncultured Calditrichaceae bacterium
TGGGCAACCAGGTGGAGCATCAAACCATGGGAGAAGGCGAGGTTTGGGGATTACTAACAAAGGCAATGTGGAAGTAAAATTTGATGACCGAAAGGTTATGTTAAAACCGAGATTTGTAAAATTGAAATCAGCGTAATTTTGATTTTGCTTGTTGGCAAGGCTAATCATTTACAATTTTGCCAATTAGAATATCAATGGCAATTCAATCCTCAAAAATAAACTACTACAAATATTTCATCCCTAAAGGGATGTGGAGGGTTTTTTGGATAATAAATATTAAATTCATACGGGCGATGATATTCGCCGGTAAATAATGGTTGCAAAAATTTACCGTCCAATTGAATTCAAATTGTTGGGTTTCGATCCATTGCTGCAATATTGTCAATGTCCCGTTAGGGACAATATATTTGTAGAAAAGGGATTCCCCAAACAAGCCCGTCCCGGCGGGACGGAATATTAACCTAATTTTACATGAATTTCAATTTACGAAACAGGTTATGAATATTCCACCCCTGACGGGGTGGCGGAATGGCTTGTGGTACATAGATTCTACAAATATTTCATCCCTAAAGGGATGGTACGATGTTTTTCAAGACATCCAGGTATTGAAATGTTGTATCGGCAAAATATTGATTAATGCAAATTCCCGTTGAAATTCGGGATTACAAAATATGTCCCGGTAGGGACAATATATTTGTAGAAAAGGAATCCAACCAAAGCAAACCCGTCCCAGAGGGACGGAATATATGCACAATTATAGGAAAGGATAAAATCCTATGGCAAACACCTACACCCAAATTTACCTGCAATTTGTATTTGCTGTTCAAAATCGCACCTCGCTTATTAAATCGGATTGGAAAGATGAATTGTACAAATATATTACCGGCATCGTGCAAAACAATCGTCATAAATTGATTGCAATTAACGGGAGACCTAATCATGTTCATGTTTTTATCGGCTACAAACCACATCAATTGATACCAGATTTGCTACAGGATATAAAAGGTGATTCTTCAAGGTGGATAAACAGAAAAAGGTTGGTTAGAGGAAAATTTAACTGGCAAGAGGGTTACGGCGCATTTTCATACTCACATTCACAAATAGATGCGGTTGTTAAATACCTTATGAAACAGGAAAAGCACCATAAAAAGAAAACATTCCGAGAAGAATATGTAGAATTTTTAGAACAATTTAATGTTCTATATGATGAGCGATACATATTGAAGGACGTTTGATGAATATGTCGTCCCGATGGGACGATATTGTTTTTTGATATCCACAATGCTATAAATATCCCATCCCTAAAGGGATGTTGTGGGTTTGTGGTAGATGCAATCTTACAAATATCGCGTTCCTACTTGACTGAATAGGAAGCAAACTGTTTGCTTCATACGAATCGGACTCCTCTACGCGATGATAATTTTCATTGCAAATCTGCTCCACAAACCTATTGTCCAGTGGGGGTAATTTATTACATTAATTCTAACGCTGCAATTTTGTGATTGTCCCGGTAGGGACAATATATTTGTAGAAAAGGAATCCCCCAAACAAGCCCGTCCCAGAGGGACGGAATAAAAAACAACTTTCTTATTATAAACGTCCATCTTCCCGCAAAATTACCCGAATCGGTGCTCCATCTCCCTGCTTTACACGAAGGGGTAAACAGACAGCAAAATAATCTCCCGGCGGCACTTCGGAGAGATTCAATCCTTCAATCGCAACAACATTTTCTTTGTACAAAAGCCGATGAACCGGTAAATTTTCTGCGGAAAGTAAATCAATGGACAAATAATCAATTCCAATCAATTGAACATTTGTCTGCAATAAATACTCGGCAGCATCTGCAGTTAAAGCTGTAAAATCCTGATGAAACCGCAACGGATTCTCATTCCAAAATTGTGAATTTCTGGTTTTAAAAAATAAACGGTGAATATCAGTTAAATTCACTCTTTTCAAATGTTCAGCCGTAATCTGAGGTGTTTCCGGAAAATAAACAACTCGCACCGGACCAATAAGTTTGTCAATCGGAATTTGGTCTAAAGTCCATTTATCATCATATAAATGATATGGTGCATCCATGTGTGTTCCCCAATGCAGAGAACTATTAATCCGGCTACTATTACATAAATCGCCATCAGCAATTTTGGAATCTCTTTCTATCACTGCGGGTGGGTCACCTTTCCAAACAGGCAGTCCTGAATGCAAAGGGAGTGTAACATCATATATTTTCATATCGCTTTCCTTCATTCATTAAATTTTAATTAACAAAGAATCAACCGGATTTTTTAACACCTACCTCTTTCTTAAATACAATTTTCAGCAACAATTCAAACTCTTTTTCAAAATTGGGAGTGAACACATTTTTATTTAATTGTTGTTCGATTTCATCAAGTTTCCAAAAACGGGTGTCAGAAATTTCAGTTTGATCGGGATAAAATGTTCCTTCCTCTCGAAGTAAAAATCCATGCACCAATTCGCTTTCTACCTCATTGCGCATCACGTATCGATAAAGCGGTTGCGGATTCGCCATAGAAATCCCCAGTTCTTCCTCTGCCTCCCGCGTAACTGCATGATCAATCGATTCCCCACTCTGAACATGTCCACCAATCGCTGTATCCCATTTACCGGGCTGAATATCTTTATTAGGCACCCGTTTCTGTAAATAAATCTCACCCTGCGAGTTGATAATATGTATATGAACCACCGGATGTAACAAGTTCGGATCGCCATGCACGATACTGCGCGGGGCTTTTCCGACTATCTGCCCATTCGGATTCACCAGATCAAACCATTCATCATTTTCAAATTTCTTTTTGAATTGAAATATTTGCCAGCGAGCTTTTACAAACTCCGTTAAAACAATGACTCCCATCAAAAGGTAGAACAGTCCACCGCTGATGAATGCCCATGCCTCCCGACTCATATAAAAAGCAGAATAAAATATTAACACCGTATGACCGGTGAAAACGAAAAACAATCTTCTCATCATCTGCCGCATCTGTTGAATTTGGGTCTCAGAGAATTCAATTCCTTTCATATAACGCCCGCTCATCTTAATCAGCAGCGGATTATCCGAAAAGGCTGTTACTGCCAATAAAATGATCAAGATTAGTTCTATGAGACCAGGTTTCAATTTAAAGAATATATCATTTTGCAGAAGTATGGATACAAGTCCCAGTGTAATAATTAAACCGGTATCGAATAAAATAAATTTGTCAATACGTTTTTCCTTGAGATAAGTAAAGCTGAATTGACTGATACCAAACAGAATGGCGACAATCAGTCCGATTGTGAGACCGAAAAATTCGTCTGCCACGATAAAAACTAAAAGGGGTAAAAAACCGATGGAAAAATTTTTAATCAGGGTTTTGCGATCCAACATGTGTTTACCTGCCATAAAATAATTTCAAAAATAAAATACGTAGTTGTTGAATAGAAATGAAATACAGTAAAATCATTTTTCAAACAAATCAGTGCATTAATTTATCTAAGTTATTTGGGAATTTTGAAAAGGAAAGTTTGTCTACAAAAATCTACCATTAAAATAAGAGGGGATTCATTGAATCCCCTCATTTGAACCTAATTCATTCGCGATTTTGCTAATCGCATTATTTTTTGAACATCTATACCTTCATCTTTTGCAATTTGCATTGCTTCTTTTAAATAAAAATCGTCCAGAGATTGGTAATAATCTTCCAAATAGATCAACACCAATTCTTCGGATTCTTCTTTGCTTAAACCGTCCAGTCCAAATAATTGTCTGTTTGGACCATTGCTCGCATTTTCCATATAATCAGGCCTCACAAATTAGTATAACTTTTTTAAAACTTCCAATAACTCTCTGAAATCATTCGCAACCACATCGGCTTCTTTAAGATAAATAGGACTTAAAGTTGTGGTTACTGCAACCACTTTCATATTGGCAGTTTTACCACTTCTGACGCCAAGAGGTGCATTTTCTATCACCACACATTCTTCCGGATTTATCCCAAGGATCTCTGCCGCTTTTGAAAAAGGTTGGGGACTTGGCTTGGTTTCCTCCACATCGTCACTGGTGATAATTGAATCAAAATAATCCATTAATCCATATTCTTCAAGGGTTTCCATAACGCGGTCTTTTGTACCTCCAGTAACCACCGCCATTTTTAGTTCCTTCTCTAGTGCCCAATTTAAAACATCCAATAGATTTGGATAAAAACGAATTTTTTTTATCTGATTATAATAGAGCTGTTTTTTCTTAATAATTTCATTGGTATCTTGTACTGGTATTTTATACTTGCGACTCAGTTCGCTGGCGACCATCTTCACCCCCTGCCCTTCCATCATGTAAAGTTCTTCAGGTGCCATGTCGATGCCATATTCACCGAGTGCCCGTCGCCATCCTTCATAATGATCTTCCATGCTCCTGACTATAACGCCGTCAAAATCGAATAAAAGTGCTCTCATGTTTTAGTCTCATCCCTGTCAGTTAAAGGTTTATTGTATTTTATATTTACATTCATGTTCCGCAAAATAAAGAGATCTCAATATATTTTTGTGACCTAATTAGTGTCTGGACGAAAAGTAGCCTAAAACTGATAAAAATGCCATAAGAAA
>CAZVKP010000122.1:0-8426 GCA_964627635.1 uncultured Calditrichaceae bacterium
TGGAAGAGGGAGCGACTTTTTATTTTTCACTTAAAAAAAATAAAGGGAAATTAAATAATGATAAAATTTAACCGAATATTGTTAGTTGAGGACAGTGCGGAAGATATCGAGTTAACACTCGATGCACTGTCGGAAATAAATTTAGCCAATGATGTGGTGATCACCAGAAACGGTGAAGAGGCGTTGGACTTTCTCTACCATCGCGGAGAATTTACCGATCGCTTAAACGGAAATCCGGTGCTCGTCTTGCTCGATATTAAAATGCCAAAGGTGGATGGACTGGAAGTATTAAGAATCATTAAAACGGATGAAAAATTAAAAACCATTCCGGTGGTTATGCTCACATCGTCCCGGGAGGAGCAGGATTTGGTGGAGAGTTACCAGCTTGGTGTTAATGCTTATGTGGTAAAACCGGTAGAGTTTACCGAATTTTTAGAAGCAGTAAAAAAACTGGGAGTTTTTTGGGCGATGCTGAATGAACCGCCTCCCGAATTATTTCAAAAAGACCAGGACAACCAATAGGAAAGTTTAAGCATGAATGATTTTTTAAAGATCCTTTACCTCGAAGATGATCCGGCTGATTTCAATTTGACTCAGGCAATATTGGAAGAAGAAGAACTACAATGCCGGATTGAAAGAGCTTCTGATGAAAAAGAATTTAGTGAAAAGCTGGCAGAACAAAAATTTGATCTGATTTTATCCGATTATTCCCTGCCGGATTTTGATGGAATTTCCGCCATGAAAATGGTTCGGAAAAAATTTCAGGACCTCCCATTTATTATGTTGTCCGGTGCCCTGGGAGAAGAGCTGGCAATTGAAACGCTTAAAAGCGGCGCCACCGATTATGTGCTGAAGACCCGAATGTCTGCATTAGTGCCCGCCATTCGCCGTGCTGTGCATCAAAAGGAAGACCGTACCATGCGGAAACAGGCAGAAAAAGAACTGAAAATGTCCGAACAGAAATTCAGATCACTTTTTAACAATTTGACGGATGCTGTTTATATACACGATTTAGGCAGTCGATTTTTAGAGATCAATGATGCCGCTTGTAAAATGCTTGGTTACAGCCGGGATGAATTTCTTGAGATGACGCCGAGGGATATTAGTTCCGAAGAAAATAAAAAGAAAATTAAAAAACGGCTAAACCATATTTTAAATCATGGTTCCCATCTTTTTGAAACAGTACATATCGCAAAAAGCGGGAAAGCTATTCCGGTAGAAGTCAGTTCAACTATTATCAGCTACATGGATAAGAAAGCGATTTTAAGTGAGGTTAGAGACATTAGCGAAAGGATCGAAGCCCGACACGCTCTGAAGGAGAGCGAAGAAAGATTTCGCGGACTATACGAAAATGCACTGGTCGGTCTTTATAGAACCACTCCGGATGGTGAGATCCAGATGGCAAATCCGGCGCTGGTGAAGATGCTGGGGTATTCTTCGGAGGAAGAATTAAAACAACGCAATCTGGAAAAAGAAGGGTATGACCCGGATTATTCACGGGAGAAATTTAAACACATTTTGGAGGTAAAAGACTCTATTGTCGGATTGGAATCTGCCTGGAAAACTAAAGATGGAAGAATAATCTATGTGCTGGAAAGCGCCCGGGCGGTTCGGGATGAATCCGGAGAAATCAGATATTACGAAGGAACGGTACTGGATATCACCGATAAAAAATATGCCCAACAGGAGCGGGATCGTTTGGCAGCCCTGGTGAATCAGGCATCCGAAGCAATTATATTAACTGATCCCGATGGGAACATTGAATATGTAAACCTGGCATACGAGAAAGCGACCGGCTACTCCCGGGACGAAGTATTGGGCAAAAATCCTAAAATTGTGAAAAGCGGTAAACACAACCTGGAATTCTATAAAAATTTATGGGACACCATAAAATCAGGCAAAACCTGGCAGGGTGAATTTATCAATCGTAAAAAGGATGGAACACTTTATTACGAAGATTCCTTTATTTTCCCCATCAAGAATGATAAAGACGAAATTATTAATTTTGCTGCAGTAAAAAAAGACATTACCAGTCAAAAACAACTGGAACAGCAGTTCTACCGCGCTCAGCGGATGGAGAGCGTTGGCACGCTTGCTGCCGGTATTGCACATGATCTGAATAACATACTCTCTCCGATTATGATGGGCGTCCAAATTCTAAAAAAACAGGATCAGAATGAAAAGCCGAAAAAATATCTGGATGCCATTGAGGTGAGTGCAAAGCGCGGTGCTGATCTGGTGAAACAAGTTCTCACATTTGCCAGAGGCGTGGAAGGAGCCCAGATCCATTTGAATCCCAAACACCTGATTAAAGAAATACAACAAATCATAAAAGAAGCATTTCCCAAAAATATCGAATTATATGTAGATATCCCGAAAGATGTAAGGATGATTAAAGCGGATCCCACTCAAATTCACCAGGTGCTCATGAATTTGTGTGTAAATGCTAAAGATGCCATGCCGGACGGGGGCAAACTTTCCATAACCACCGAAAATGAAGATGTCGATAAAAGTATTGCCAAAATGCATTCACTCCCCAAACCAGGTACCTATGTAAAAATAAATGTATCTGATAACGGTATCGGTATTCCAAAGGATGTGCAGGAGAAAATCTTCGAACCGTTTTTTACTACCAAGGAAATGGGCAAAGGTACCGGATTAGGACTTTCTACGACCCTATCGATTGTCAAAAGTCATGGTGGCTTCATTGATGTACGGAGTGAACCAAACAAGGGCACCACCTTTAATATTTATTTACCGGCGGTCGTTTCGCCAGTATTACAGAAGAAAGAAATTCAACAGCATACTGCTCCCCAGGGAAATGGCGAGCATATATTGTTGGTGGATGATGAATCATCCCTATTGGAGATATCCAAAGAAATTTTGGAATCTCATGGCTACCGGGTCACCACCACTTGTGACGGAACCGAAGCAGTTGCCACCTATGCGGATAAAAATAATAGAAATATCGATGCGGTAATCACCGATATGGTGATGCCAAATATGGATGGGATGATGACCATACAGGTGTTAAGGAAAATCAATCCTGAAGTAAAAATTATTGCGGTGAGCGGATTTTCGGAAAAAATGAATAAAAAATCACTGGAAGAACATCAGGTATATCACTACCTGAATAAACCGTACACCGGAAATCAGCTTTTGGAAAAAGTAGCTCGGCTATTTAACGGAAAAGATAAGGATGGGAATAACAGTTATGTTATGACAGGAAATAAGAAATGATTTTCAGTAAAATAAAAATCAGTTTGTTGGTGAATGTGGTTATTGGTGCCATTTTTTTAGTAGCCGGTACCGTATCCATTATTTTTCTGGTTCATCAAAACCGGCAACAGGCACTGAAAGAAGCGGAAACCAAGGCGCGAATTTTACTTGATAGCCATTTAGCTACCCACTCCTATTTTTCCAATCAATTAAAACCCAATTTATTTAAGATAATTAAACCCCATGTGAGTGATGATTATTTCGATCCCACCTGGATGTCTTCTACCTTCGCAGTCAGAGAATTGGAGAAGTATTTCGATTCATTGAATCCCAACGATTATTACTATAAAGAATGTGCCATAAATGCTCGAAGCCCGGAAAACGAAGCAGACCGTTTCGAACGGAATTTTATTAAAGAACTCAATAATAAACCCGATCTGGTTCAACGGTCCGTTATTCGAAAGATTAACGGTGAACCATTTTACTCAGTGTTACGCCGCGGCGAAGTGATGGAGCAGAGTTGTTTGCGCTGCCATAGCACGCCGGATAAAGCGCCAAAAGGTCTGGTTGAGAAATATGGTCCGTCCAGAAGTTTTCATCGTGAGGCGGGGGAAGTGGTATCGGCTATTTCAATCCGTATTCCACTCTCTGCAGCTTATGCGGCAACAAAAAAGAATTCCATCATTCTTGGAGGCATCTTCTTATGTGCCATTCTATTTCTGTTTTTAACCCAGTTTTGGATTCATCGCCGGTTTATTTTCTCACCACTAAAGGTTATTCATTCTAAAGCACTACAGATTTTCTCAGGGAAAGAACATCCGTATGAAGAAATCGCTTTATCCCAGGGCAAAGAATTAAGAGAACTCGCCCTGGCGTTTAATAAGATGTCTGTTCACCTAAAACAAAACCGGGACAACCTGGAGAATCAGGTTCAAGAGCGTACCCAAAATCTGATAAAAATAAAAGAATCGCTTGAAAGAGAAGTCAGAGAACGCAAACGGACTCAGGAAATCGTTAATCAATTGAATCGGGAAATTTTGCTGATTTTAAATTCTGCCGGTGAGGGTATTTTAGGTTTGGACGAAAATGGCTCTATGAAATTTGTGAATCCTGCAGCAGCTAAAATGCTGGGCTATTCAACACAAGAACTCATCAACGAACCCAGCCACGAATTATGGCATCACACCAAACCAGATGGCACCCCATATCCGCGAGAAGACTGTTCCATCTATAAAGCCTACAAGGATGGAAAAGTGCATTCATCCGCGAATGAATTTTTCTTTAAAAAGGATGGAAGCAGATTTCCGGTTGAATACATTAGTACTCCCATTCAAAATGCCGAGGGAGAAATTGAGGGTGCAGTGGTTACGTTTAAAGACATTACCCAGAAGAAGAAGTTTGAAGAAGAATTAATGCGCAGTCAACGCCTGGAAAGTGTAAGTATTTTAGCCGGTGGATTTGCCCATAACTTGAATAACACGCTATCTCCTGTTTTAATGGCAAGCCAGATGCTGTTACAACAGAACCATGATGAGAACACTCTAAAGTATTTACGAACCATTAACGACCATACAAGACGTGCTGCAGATTTGGTGGAGGAGGTATTGGTGGTAACACGGGGAGCCGAAGGCAAATTTAAGAAAATTGATGTGAAGCAATTTGTTGAAAATTTATCCAGGAATTTACACGAGACATATCCAAATAACATAGATATTGAGATAGATGTGGCTGATGATGTAACTGACATCGAAGGTGATATGACGCAGCTTCATCAGGTAATCGCCAATATTTGTAAGAATAGCCGGGATGCAATGCCAGACGGCGGGACACTCCGCATAACTGTTGAAAACCGTTTGTTGAGCCAGGATGATACGAAAAGTCTTTTCAATAAAGAAGATCGTAATTTTGTGGTGTTCACAATTTCCGATACCGGAATTGGAATACCTGCCGAAAACCTGGACAAAATATTTGATCCGTTCTTTACCACTAAACCGTTGGGCAAAGCCAACGGACTGGGATTATCTATGGTTCAGCCGGTGATTAAGAGTCACGGGGGATTTGTGAGTGTTAATTCTCAACCGAGTAAAGGCACAACATTTCAAATCCATTTACCTGCTGCAGGCAGTTCAAATCACCAAAGGCAAGAATTGGTGGAATTAAAAGAAGAACCATCTATTTTGCTCATAAACAGCGATGAGTCGCTCAATGGCAGGTTTGCAGAGTTATTAAATAAACATAAATTCGAAACTGTTAATGTAAATAACGGAACTGAAGCAATTGCCAGAGCTGCCCAATATAAAGGGTCATTTAATTTTATAATAGCAGATTTGGAGACCCCGGAAATGAAAGGGACAATGGTTCTTCATATTTTACAGAAAATGAGTCAGAATAGCCAATTTATTATTATAATTAGCGATGCGGCTCAAGAGCAATCATTAGAAGATGAAAATATCCGTGTTCATTCTATCTTTTACAAACCTGTGCAATTAGATGATATTGTGGAAAACATTGTTAGAGATGATAAGTAGCGCCGATTGCTGATCGGCAGCACACCAATACGACAGGGATAAGTTTTCCCATGGGGATGCCCCTGGCAAAAAAGGGATACAAGATTTCATTACCCACCTCGTGTTAATTCTCTGCGTTGACGTGAAGACGGTAGGTTGGGAAGTTTTATTCTGGATGATAAAATTCTGAAGAAACCGTTAAAACGGTTCGGTGGTACAAGGGTGGTTCCCATTAACACCAGGCTTAAGCCCGGTGTTAATTTAAATGAACCTTAACCCCATCCCCCAGATATGCATACTGATCAGTCTAAAAATTGCTACACCCCCTTCCCCTTTTCCAACTTGGAGAAGGGGAAGGGGGATGCCACATGGTGGTCACCGGGTGAGGAAAAGGGGATGAGGTATAATTACAAACACCATGTCATACAAATTGTTTAATATTAATACACAATGCTGAGCAAATGGTATAATCAAATAAAATGCTACAAATAATGATATTGGGTCGGCAACATTTTCCTCCGGAAAATGATTCCCGACCTACAAAGTACCTTAACCGGTTTTACGTTTGTGATATGCCTTTTACTCAGTGCCACCGCAGAGCGATGGCATATCAAAAAAATCATAAAAGTTTCTAAAATACCTTAAAGAAAGGACATACTTCTGCCGAAAATATAACTACAAATAGGACTTGATTTATGGAAGAATCATTGAAAATTCTTCATCTGGAAGATGAAGCCCAAATGACCGACCTTGTTCATACCATTCTGAATTCCGATGGACTTTGCTGTGAAATGCATCGTGTGGAATCGAGGGAAGAATTTATCTCGGAACTCGAAAATGGTGATTATGATCTTTTTTTGGTAGATTATTCGCTACCCTCCTTCGATGGATTTTCTGCGTTAGAGATTGCTTGCCAGAAGAAACCGGATACGCCTTTTATCCTATTCACCGGTTCGCTGGGGGAAGAGCGTGCTATAGAGAGCATTCAAAAAGGCGCGACCGATTATGTGTTAAAGCAAAATGTTAACCGGCTGCTTCCGGCAGTCAAGCGGGCATTGGATGAAAGCAAACAACGGATGGAACGGCAAAAAGCAGAGCGTGCGCTTGCCAGGGAAAAGCATCTGTTAGATACACTGATGGACAATGTAACCGACAATATTTATTTTAAAGACCTGGAAAGCCGTTTTATCCGAATAAATCAGGCGCAATGTAAATTTTTAAAATTGGATACCCCGGATCAGGCAGTGGGAAAAACCGATTTCGATTTTTTTACAGAAGATCATGCCCGGCAGGCGTTTAAAGATGAAAAAAGGATTATCGAAGCCGGCGGTCTGGTAAAGAAAGAGGAGAAAATTATCCGCAAAGACGGGCAGGAAAACTGGTTTTCGGTTGTTAAAATGCCTTTGCGTGATGAGAATAAAAATGTTATCGGCACATTTGGTATATCCCGCAATATAACGGAACAAAAGATTGCCGAGCAGGAACTGTGTGAAAGCGAAGAAAAATTCCGTTCCGTTACTCAGTCGGCACATGACGCTATTGTTTCTTCTGACAGCAAAGGCGCAATTGTCAGTTGGAATAAAGGCGCTGAAAAGTTGTTTGGCTATAGTGAAAAAGATGTACTCGGTAATGATTTAGAACTGATTATACCTGAAAAATATTATGAACAGCATAAACTGGGTATGGATCGCCTTCAAACCGGCGGGGAAATGCATTTGGAAGGGCAGACGGTGGAGTTGGAAGCCCTACATAAAGATGGGAAAGAATTTCCTATCGAACTTTCATTGGCAAAGTGGAAATCTTCTAAAGGCTTATTTTTTACGGCAATAATCCGCGACATCACAGAACGCAAGCAAGCCGAAAATGAATTGCGGGAAAGTGAAACTTTCCTGAGAACACTAATTAATGCGATTCCAATTCCGGTATTCTATAAAGAACGGGATGGGCGATACCAGGGATGCAACAAGGCTTTCGAATCATTCTTTGGTATACCAGAGCAGGAATTAATTGGTAAGACCGTATTCGATATTAATCCACCTGAACTTGCGAAAATCTACCATAAAAAGGATAACGAATTATACGAGAGTGGGGGAATACAGCAATATGAATCGCAGGTAAAAAACAATAATGGTGTACTGAATAATGTTATTTTTAATAAAGCAATACTCAACGACAGTAACGGTGCTGTCACAGGATTGATCGGTACAATTCTTGACCTCACCGAACAAAAGGCTGCGGAGCAGGCGATTCGCCAGGCACACAAGGAATCCGAAAAATTGTTGTCCGCCATTTCGCTGGTATTAATTGGAGTTGATGAACAGGATAAAGTAACCCGCTGGAACAGTGCTGCTGAACAAATTTTCGGCATCAAAAGTGAAGATGTCCTGGAAAAATCTTTTCTGGATTGTGGTATTCAATGGAATTGGGAAGAGATATTACCCCAAATTGGGATTCACAAAAACGCCAATGAACCTGCTAAATGGGAAGATATCCGGTATAACAGGGCGGATGGAAAAGAGGGATTTCTCAGTATTACCGTGAACCCCCTCCATAATGAAGATAAAGAATATACCGGATTTCTTCTAATAGCCAATGAAATCACCGAAAGAAAACATTTGGAAGCTCAATTAACCCAGGCACAAAAATTGGAGTCCATCGGACAATTGGCGGCAGGTATTGCTCACGAAATCAATACACCGG
>CAZVKP010000123.1:0-8407 GCA_964627635.1 uncultured Calditrichaceae bacterium
AATGAATAATCACGTCTTAAGAAAATTCTTCCCCTAAGTATAAATAATTGATACCCTCCTTGGGAATCGATTTGAATCCGTTGATACGCATATTTTATCAAACATCTGTAATCCGTACACAGTAGCATTTTCGTTGGTTGTACATTTCCAACTTTTAATACGTACTATTATAATACTTACTACATGAGATGCAATTAACGAGAAGTTATCTTAACTGTAAATTCGAATATCATCATCTTATGAATTCAGTATTGGAACCGATAATACTAACTATGTAATACGTTTATCTGTAGAATTTATTGCAGGTAAATTTAATGTAAATGGATGTTGTTTGAATATCATGGATGGTTAAATGACACATCGCAGTTCTCAGTGGATGATTTACCTCATTATTTTGCTATTATTTAATACTGTATTAGCATCCAAGAATCCGGATAACAGATTCCGGTCGGATATATTCAATACACTTGAAGAAGAGTTTTCATTATCCGGTCTGCCCTGTGGATTTTCCATTCCATTGCACCTGCTTCATCATCGCGATGAATTGGATGAAAATTTGAAATTGCGCTTACAAAAACCGTTTTTAAGTCCCCCGTCGCTTGAAGATTCCGTTATGAGTCCTTCAAATAAATTTATGCTACATTTCGATAAGACCGGAAACCATGCGGTGCCATCGCAAGATATTTTGAATAACGGGGTTCCGGATTATATTGATAGTGCTGCTGTTATTTTAGACTTGGTGTGGTCTATGGAAATTGATTCTTTGGGATTCCAGCCCCCCTTAAATATTGATGGTGAACCGGTGTCTGTATATCATGTTTATTTTCAAAATCTGGGAAATGAATACGGCATTGCATTTCCGATTGAAGTGATTCCCGGTGAAGCTGATTACTATCGATACACCAGCTATCTGATACTGGATAACGACTATCTGAATGAAACTTATACAATTAGAGGTTTGGATGGGTTAAAAATTTCAGCTGCCCACGAATTTCAGCATTCGATTCAAATGGGCTATCGGATTTGGTGGGAGGACAGCGAACCTGTGGATTTATTTTTTATGGAAATGACGGCGACCTGGATGGAGGATGTGGTGTTCGACCACATCAATGGATATTTGGAATATTTGCCTTATTTTTTTCGGAAGTTTTCCAATTCGAGTTTCACATCAGATGATTTTCTATATCCTTATGGAAATTCGTTGTTCCTACATATGCTGCAAAAAGATTACGGAAATCAAGTGGGATCACTCATCTGGGAACGCATCCGGGGAAAAAGAGGACTTGCTGCCATTGAGGATTTTCTGACATCTCAAAATTCTTCACTTTTGTCAAAATTACACCAATATGGAATTTGGTTGTATTATTCCGGAGAGGATGCCTCTCAACTGTTTTTCCCGGAAGCGAGTCTCTATCCCGATTTGTTTGTGGCACCCGAAGACAGCTTGTATCTGAATTCTCAAATGACACATCAAAAAAGTTTATCGGTTCTGGCGACCCGGATTTGCCAAATTAACCAGGTACGGGATGGTGAATATCAGGCAGAAGCAATTGGACAATTTGGAAAGGGCTTAGTCAGTCATCTTACACCAAACGGAATTATAAATACCATATCGTTTAATCAAACCGGAAATATGTATGTCGGCACATCTGGTGGCATTATGCTGCTTTTAACCAATGCATCGCATGATTCTATTACCGTTAATTATAGTTTGAAACCCGGATTGGATATTCCGGAGAATGACTTATTTGTGTCTCCGAATCCGGTAGTTGTTGACAACCATAAAGAGTTGTTTTTTGCCAATATTTCTCATACAGGGCAGATTCATATTTTTAACAGTAACGGAGAAAAAGTCATTCAATTGGAGGTGACCCAACCTTATCGGCGCATCAACTGGAATCTCAGAGATCAATACGGTGAACAGGTAAGTTCGGGAATTTATCTTTATTTGTTTCAGGGAGAAAAAAACACGAAAACAGGAAAAATTGCCATAATTCGTTAAATGGTTCAGGGATGAATAAATTTTCGCTTCACAGTTTCTTAACTCTTATTTCCGCAAGAATAGAGAGATACATATGGGGAAATTTACATCAAATCGTGCATTTCCTCCTTATTTGCTGTTTCATTACGCTTTTGCAAACACCGCTCTTTGGAGGGACCCCTTCATTTAAGAGTTTTCATTTCCTTAATTCAATCTATAGTACAAAAATGAAAGCGTTGGGGGGGCAATATCCGTCCATTATGGGTAATATTAATAATCAGTTTATCAATCCGGCGAGTTTAAGCCATATCGAAGATCAGCAGATTGCCTTTAATTACAGTAATTACCTTTTGGATTTGCAGCTTGGGGCGGTTAATTACGCCCTGCCGTTGAATAATTGGGGGAACCTGGGATTGGGAGCCATTTATTTCGATTATGGGAAAATTAGCGAAGTCAATGCCGATGCATTCTTTACCGGCAGGAATTTTCATTCAGCAGATTTTGCATTAATTTCTTCTTATTCCAACAGGTTAAATTATCAAATTTCCTACGGATTCAACTTGAAATATATTCATTCCCAAATCGATCATTTTACAGCAAGAGCTGTGGCGGCAGATTTTGGGTTACTGTATGATTCTTATTTGCTCGATCATTTAATTCTGGGGATTGCTGTCAGAAATGTTGGCAAGAATTTTGACCCTTATAATAAAGAAAGAGAGGAATTACCGACACAACTGGGAGTAGGTGTATCTAAAAGAGTTGGTTATACACCGCTAATGGTTCATGCCGCTTTAAAGATGTATTTTCATAATGGCAAATTTTATATCGATAATTATCAAAATTTCTCTGTTGGAATGGAATTTTCGTTAGGCGAACAGTTGGAACTCAACATCGGATATAATCATGATCTCAACCAGACGCTCCCTGAAGAAAAATTATCTGCTTTCCAGGGCTTATCTGCCGGTTTTGGCGTAAATTTGGGAGATAACATATTAAATTATAGTTATGCAAATTATGGACAATTAGGCATCACGCATCATTTTGGTATCACTTTTAATTTGAGATCACCCAGGGTTGAAAAAGATATTGCAGAAGAGTTTGATATCTCCCGTTTGGACTATCGAATGCAACCCCGAGATGTAAAATATAAATTTTTAAAGGATAAAATAATTTTTTATTGGCGGGGAATGAAAAAGGCTTCATATAATGTTTACGGAAGATTGCAGTTTCAGACGGATTGGATTATTTTAAACAAAACCCGGCTTGCAAAAAATTTCATTATTTTTCAGCGACCGAAAACTAAAGGGATTTATTTATTCAAAATCGCATCCATTATTAATAACCAGATCAGTATGTTTTCCGAAACGGTGAGAATAGAGATACGGTAATTATACCAAACTGACCAGAGTTTTACCTATTATTTATTTTTAAGATTCAATGTAGGGTGATCAGCTAGTTTTGAAAAATATCGGTAGCTTTTTCCACAGAGTTCATATAGATATTGGGTACAATTTTTTCATCAATTCCTAAATTGCTGCAATGTTCGGTGAATTTTTCCCAGTGACCTTCTTCATAGTCAATCAACAATTCATAGACTTCTCTGAGATTATTTTGTTTACCCAATAAAGCAGCACGAATATCATCAGCTAAAGGAAGTTCAGCTAATATTTCTGCTTTGGGCTTATCGATCAGTCCGTCGATCATCGAGAAGATACCCATTAGAAATAAGTCGGTTCTCCGATCCTTTAAGCCTATCTTATGGGAGATCTGTTCAAAAAAAGTGGCCCGCATGAAGGAGCTGATGAGGAGTTCTTCCGGTTTATTTTTACCCAAACTGGTAAGTGCGACTAAAGATAACCATTTGCGTACTTCAGTGAAGCCGAGCAACACCAGTGCCTGTTTGATGGATTCAATTTTTTTCAAAAAACCAAAGGCGGCGGAATTAATGAATTTAAGTAGCTTATACGACAGTGATACATCCTGCTTGATGATTTCCTCTATTTTACTGAAATCAGTTTCAGGTTTATTCAATTCCTGCAGAATTTGAAGATAAAAAATCTTATAGCCTTCGAGTGCTTTTCCTGATACAATGTCCGGTTTGCTGAAAAAATATCCCTGAAAATAGGAATATCCAAAATCCAGCCCCTGTTCAAAATCTTCCTTCGTTTCCACCTTTTCGGCGAGGTATTTTACGTGATTTGAATTAATTTTGTGTATAAGCTGCTTGCGATCCTCAGTTGGTGTGTTGAGAAAGTCAATTTTGATGATATCTGCCAGTTCAATGAGTTGCTGATATTTGGGATCAAACACAAAGTCGTCTAAAACCAGCATGTATCCCTTTTGCTTTAAATTACGGCATGAGTTGATTATATCAGGTTGGGGCTCTACAGTTTCCAATATTTCAACCGCCATTAAATCTTTTGGAAATATGGTTGCTGTCTCATTTAACAAAAGATTACGAGTAAAGTTGACAAAGCCGGGCTTGCTTCGGGTAAGCGTGTTCATACCAATGGAAAAAAAGCTGTTGTCCAGTACAGAAGAAGTTGCCTTATCTCCATCTATACTGTCGTATACATTTTTGAAGCCACTCCGGAACAGTAATTCGTAAGCAAACACGTTTTGTTTGCTGTCAAAAATAGGCTGTCTGGCAACAAAAATGTCCACAAAATCTCCTTTTCTTCCTACCGGTGGTTAAATTATCGATAGTATTGGAGGTCCTCTTTAATGAAATTTTATGATAAATCCAGGAAAAGTTAATCTGATAGTTGATTTCTTCATAATCCATTTATGCATAATTCATTTCTTCCGATAGTATAAGTTGAGTATAAAATAGCTTAATAAACAGGGATGTTAGCTTATGACTAAAATAATGACAGTCGCCAATCCGAAGGGTGGAGTCGGGAAGAGCACTACGGTTATCAACCTTGCTGCCAGTCTGGCAATTGCTCAAAAAAATGTATTGGTTATTGATATGGATCCGCAGGGATCAACCAGTGCGGGTTTGGGCTTTCATAATGGAAAGATAAAAAGCAGTCTGTTTGAAGTGTTAAATAGTGAAGCATTGATTACAGATGGTATTCATCAGGCGATTTTAGATAATCTGCAAATTGTCCCCATGAAACTGGATGGGCTGGATCAGGAAAAAGTGCTATTGGACGTGACAAAAAATATTTACCGGCTTAAGGCGTCATTGATCAATTTAATATTAAATGACCAATATCAATACGACTATATTATTATTGATACCCCGCCCACAATCAATAATTTAACGCTTGGGGCTTTAGTTGCTTCTCATTCGGTGTTAGTACCGCTCCAATGCAGCTATTTTTCATTAGATTCCACCAGAAAATTGTTCGAAACAATTACCATGATAAAGAACACCTCCAACACCAGTTTGGAGATTGAAGGTATCCTGGTCACTTTTTATGAAAAAGGTACCCGATTAAGTCAAAAGGTGCTTGAAGAAATGCCCACGGACTATCGAAAGCATATTTTTAATACCATTATTAAAAAGAATACTGCCATAGGGTATGCGGTTTTTAAACATCGACCGGTAGCTCTGGTAGATTGTTATTCCAGCGGAGCGCAAGGCTATTTCTCATTAGCCAGTGAAATCCTGCGACGAAACCAACAAGCGATTCGCGAACCTACCGAATTGTTTTATATTTAGTTTTGTGATTGGGATGGTGAAAATAATTAACGATTGAGTTGAAATTTATCTCCCAGGTAAAGTTTTCGTGCCTCCGGATCGTTGGCAAGAAAATCACTGTTTCCCTCTTTGAGAATCCGCCCGCTGTAAAGCAGATATGAATGATCTGTGATGGAAAGCGTTTCGTGCACATTGTGGTCGGTAATCAGCACGCCAATATTTTTTTCCTTCAATTGTATCACAATATTTTGAATATCTTCAACTGCAATGGGGTCCACCCCGGCGAACGGCTCATCCAATAAAATAAATTTGGGATTATTCACCAGGGTTCGGGCAATCTCGGTGCGCCGCCGCTCTCCCCCCGACAAATTGTAACCCTTGTTCTTGGCAATATGAGAAATGCTGAGTTCCTCCATCAGTTCTTCACAGCGGTTTTGTCTTTCCTTTTTGGGGATTCGAATCGCTTCCATGATGGCCAATAAATTATCTTCCACGGTTAACTTCCGGAATATAGATGCCTCTTGTGGTAAATAACTGATACCGCGCCGGGCACGTTTATACATCGCAAGTTTGGTAATATTTTTTCGATTCATAAATATTTTGCCGCGATTTGGACGAATTAGTCCGGTAATCATGTAAAACGTAGTGGTCTTACCCGCGCCATTCGGCCCTAATAATCCCACAATTTCACCCTGCCTTACGTTCAGGCTCACTTTGTTAACTACGGTTCTTTTACCGTAATTTTTAACCAGATTTTCAGTAAAAAGTCTTGAAGTGGCTTCATCATCAGAAAACCCCTGAATGGCAGATTCATCGGTTTGTTCCGGGTCTGTATCAGCGGAGACGATTTGGCTGGGTCTGATCGCATCCTGGGTTCTGGTCATTGTATTTTCAGGGGAAGGTTGATGACTGAGACTTGTCGCGCTATTCTCCGTTGGCTCAGAATGGGTATGATTGGTAACCGTTTCCAGCAAATTCAATTCCCGCAGCTTTTCTATAATTTGCAGGAGTTTATTTTCCTGTATTTGAAGAACGGTAGCTAAATCGCTGAGATCCTTTTTACCATCCACCGCAAAGAGTACGCTCCACTCATCATCAGCCAGTTTAACCTTTTTTGCTTTTTTCCGAAATCCTTTCGCTTTTTTAAGCAGTTGCGTCACCCAATTCTCCGCTTATGTATTTTTTAATATCCATTCAGAAAATACGTTCTACTTGCTACCTAACCTGTAAATATATGAAAATTGTTAAATCAATCAAAATGAGTTCGATTTTGTTTTCTTTTGGACATGCTAAAGAGATAGGTTAGAAAATCCCACAATTATCTTTTTAGAAATGTTATCATCACCCGGTAGAGAGGCAGACTTTTGCCCTGCATGTGTATTTGAGGATTTCAACCAATTGGTTGAAATTCACCAAAAACTGGCGGAATTTCGTCAGTTTTTGGTGATGAATCTCGAGTAGATAATAGATATAATATATTGATAATATTACAGTTACATAGTTTTAAAAATTTTGGTATGGAAATTGTTGTATTATTTAAAGACATAAAATTTGAAAACCCTCAGGAAGGAGGAAACCATGAGAAAGAATTATTGGACAAGGATGTTTGTGTGGGTGTTGGTTGTTGGACAGCTTATCTATTTCAGTGGATGTATTGAACTCCCCTTTGAACAGGATAACCTGGATGATTTTGCCGACAGTCTGGGTGTGGAAATTTCACTGGATATTTTAGAGGAATATCCGCAGTCGGATACCCTGGAAGTTCTATTTAATCAGGAATGGAATCAATATCAGGGTGGAAAAATAGAGCTCCCCGGTGGTTCCTATTTCAAAATTGCGGATAAAAGTTTTACGCCTCCGGCTGCCTATAATTTTGGGGAGAAAGTTAACGTTCACATGACAGCGGAGATTGACACCAGCAGAAATGAATTGCTTTTTACCTTTGAACCGTCCGGAGCGACTTTTTCTCCGGCTGCCGAAGCGCATTTTGTGTGGAAAGATTTCGAACAGCTTGTGCCGGAATTGATAAATGAAGGCTATGAAATCCATATTTACTTTATAGATGAAGATGATCAATATCAAGAGATCCAGCCAGAGTATGTGGACTATGATGCCATGGAATTATTGGTAAAAATAGGTCATTTCTCACGCTATGCAGTGGCGATCAGTCGATAGGGCGAAGGGCGTTGTAAAGAAATTAAGCGCTGTGCTTAATATTTTTTAAACTGAGTATTCCTTTACCGCCCGCAATATTAACCAAAAGCATTACCATTTGCAGATCGGACTCACCCCATTGAATGAATACCCGTCCCAAGTCTCTTTGGGGACGGGTATTACTTATCATTGAAAAACGCGAAGACCAATTTTATGATAAGTTACTGCCTCAAAATTGAACGGTTAATGAAAGATGACGGTTTTTGAAAATGAGCAAAAAGAATCTCCTTTTTAACTTGATTGTATTTTATTCAATATTATCGCCAATTCACATTCTGGTTTTTTCATGCTTTTTATGAGCGCGTGGTTATCCACTTTCATGCGGAATTTTATGGCCACAAGCTTTCTTGCTACTTTCTGAAAATGCAATTCAAATTCGCATTTGACATTATATTTAAATTTGTTTGGATATTTATTATATATAAAGTATATTTACTTTAACTAAATAAAAATTAAGGGCTTAGTTATCTGTTAAATACTGTTAACATAAATTTTGATATCCATATCTATATTCAGAAATGGGCTGTAGATTTTTGGTAGTGTCAAAAGTTTCATGAAAAAAA
>CAZVKP010000124.1:0-8386 GCA_964627635.1 uncultured Calditrichaceae bacterium
CATTGCCAGAGAAGTATCTGTTGAAGAAGGGTTGGATTTGTTGCAGCAGGCTCACGATGAAAAGCTGGTACAATTTGGGGAGAATGTGAGAGAAAATGTGAGTTTTATTTGTAATTGCTGCGGATGCTGCTGCGAGGCAATGATTGCCGCCCGTAAATTCGGCATGTTAAATCCGGTGCATACTACCAACTTTGTACCTTTAGTTGAAGAGAACGGATGCAATGGTTGTGGCAAATGTGTAGAAGCATGTCCGGTTGAAGCCATGACACTGGTGTCTTCCAATGAACCAATTCACCCCAAGAAAAAAATAGCTAAACCGGAAGAAGATCTTTGTCTGGGGTGTGGGGTTTGTGTGAGTTCTTGCACCAGAAATGCGCTTTCTCTAAAATCCCGAAAAGAACGGGTCATCACCCCGGTAAATTCAGTTCATCGGGTTGTGATGATGGCAATAGAACGGGGTAAATTACAAAATCTTGTTTTTGATAACCAGGCAATGACCAGTCATCGGGCGCTGGCCGCTATTTTGGGAGCTATTTTAAAGATACCACCACTGAAACAAATTATGGCAAACCATCAGCTCAAATCACGATATTTAGAATTTTTAATCCAAAAAATGAACGGCTGAAATTCCGAGTATTTAAACACATTAAACAAACAAGTCCCCATTAAACAATTTTCACTCAAATTCCAAATCGTTTAAAATTTTTTAATACTTGCAAAAAGAATTCCCTCCGATTAAAATCTTAAAGAATCATTAAAATTGAGGGGAATCATCCTCATGTGCAGATTAACGGTTTTTTGGGGAAAAGACGCTAAAAATTTCAACTATTTGTTAACTGAAGCCGAGAATTGTTTGCTTAAGCAAAGTAAAAGAGACATTTCCAATCGGCCCAATCCGGATGGTTGGGGTGTGGTGTATCGCAACGACCAGCAAATCGATGCAGTGAAAAATATTAAACCGGCATACTTGGACGAGAATTTTATTCCATCCACCTCAAATCTAAAAGGCGACTTAATGTTTGCCCATGTCCGGCGTCGTTCACAAGGCCCGGTGTTGATGGAAAATACCCACCCATTTGTTTATGAGCAATGGATGTTTATGCACAATGGAAATATTCCCAATTTTGAACACTGTAAAAAATTATTAAATCGTAACTTATCCAGTGACGAGGCTATTGAAACAGAAGGCACTACCGATAGCGAATTTTTATTTAAATACTTCTTACAATGGTTCCGCAAGTCCAAAAATTGTGATGAATATTGTGCGTTAAATATTATTCATCATATTATTTCTCAAATTTTTAAATTAATCGAGCCAGACAACGAAAAAAAGTTGGCATTAAATTTCATGCTAACTGATGGAAATTATATTATCGGTTTTCGAAAAAACAGGACACTTTATTATTCATTGGATGATAACAGCATCGTTATATCATCCGAACCATTGGATTCAAAAGCAGAGTGGAATGAAATTCCTGAGGAACATTTTATTTTGAGTACCAAACCGGGAGAAATCAAATTAGCGGCATTTGACATTACATCAAACCGCAAACACATTGATTTTATCACTTCCGAATCAACTCAATAACCGCTATCAAATAAGAAAATCTCATAGCATAACCATTAGATTATCTGACGGTATTTATGCAAAATACAAAACAAATTGATGTGCTTGCCTTTGGCGCTCACCCCGATGATGTTGAACTGGGCTGTGGCGGTACACTCTACAAACTAAAAAAGCTGGGCTACCACACAGCCATCATCGATTTAACAGAAGGAGAAGTGGGAAGCAGGGGGACGGTTGAGCAGCGATATGAAGAATCCGCAAAATCATCGGAAATTCTGGGATTAGATTTTAGAACAAATATGAAGTTACCGGATGGTAATATTGAGTTGAACCAGGCAAATAAACAGAAAGTCATCCGGCAGGTACGCAAATACAAACCATCTATTGTATTCGCCCCTTATCATGAGGACCGGCATCCCGATCACACACATACCAACCAACTGGTTACAGAGGGATGCTTTTATGCCGGGGTTCGAAAAATTTTACCGGAGATTCAGCCGCATCGTCCTTTCCGCATTATCTATTACATGGCAAAGTATGAATTTAATCCCAGCTTTGTGGTAGATATTTCACAGGAATTTGACATCAAATTACAATCTTTGCAGGCTTATCAATCCCAATTTTACAACCCGGAGTGGCCGGAGGAACAAACTTTTATTTCCTCCCAATGGTTTATGGAAAGTGTGACATTTCGCGCCCGGCATTTCGGCTGGATAGCAGGTGTAAAGTATGCCGAACCGTTCTGGATCCGGGAAACCATGGCAATTGATGACCCGGTGCCGCTATTTACCAGGCGGATTGTGTGAATAGCTGAAATGATTCACCGCCAACCAGAAGCCACACATCACAAAGCGATGCCAATGGAAAAAGCATTTGTCTTTTGCATAAGGATCCAGGAATGCTATGTACCAACATTATCCAAAAGCCTGCATCCGGAATGCTGAACGTGTCGCACATAACCTTTCACAAAATATTGAGGAAGGTCAATATGAGATTATTCTCCCCCTTATCAATCTGTTTTTTTAACCATCTTTGTTTAAATCCCATTCGTCTTTTAGTTCACCCAATGAGGAGAGGTATTCCCAATAGTGCAAATCAGCGATTTTCACTACCAAACGTGCCGACACAGGAGCGTTGACACGAGTCGAACCCACCTTCCCGGAAGCTCCCGTTAAAACTTGTTTCCACCGGTGAAATGGATTATTTTACGAAACCAAAGCATAATAGAGAGATTATTGGAGATGAAAGATCAGTATAAAGCCATTATAAACAAAGAAGGTGATTGGTGGATCGGCTGGATTGTGGAAGTACCCGGGGTTAACTGTCAAGAGCGAGACAGGGAAGAATTGATTAAAACTTTAAAAATAACTCTGCAAGAGGCATTGGCGTTTAATCGGGAAGAAGCCATCCGATCTGCCGGAGAAGATTATCAGGAAGAAAATATTGCTATATGAAGCGAACTAAACTCCTGAAATATTTGAAATCTCAGGGTTGTGTCTTGCTTCGCGAGGGAGGTAAACATTCCTGGTGGCAGAATCCGGAGCTAAATAAGCGTTCATCAGTTCCCCGGCATACAGAAATAAACGATAGATTAGCTGTGAAGATATGTAAAGATTTAGGCATTCCACCAATAAAATAATTTAGAAATTTGCCAACCCACCTTCCCGGAAGCTCTAAGCTTCCAAGAAGGTACGCCTTGAAAATCCCTTATTTCGACTTCATCACAAAAACCCCGTCCCAGTCTTTTCCCGGCGGATGGTTTAAAAATTCCTGGCATCTCAGCAGATAAATCCGGGATGGTCCATCATCCTGTTTAACTTGTATCGCCTGACGAAAATGGTTAATTGCCCAGCGCCAATTTCCAAGCAGGTAGTTTTCAAAGCCTTTCTTATAGTGAACCAACATTTCTTTTAAGTCGGTGGGTAAATTCTCTTCCCGGTCGGCAATTAACTCGAATACCTTTACCGGTCTTTTCTTGCCTTTAACCCGAAGCAAATCCAGCGGTCTGGCAATAAACTGATCTTTCACCAGCTCGTAGGTATTCTCGCCTATCATAATTTCGGTATCATATAACTTATTTGCACCTTCTAACCGGGCGGCTAAATTCACGGAATCGCCCATCACCGTATAATCAAATCGAGTCTCCGAGCCCATATTTCCCACCACCATTTCACCGGAGTTGATGCCCACCCGTGCGCGCAGTTCCGGCTTATTAAATTTCTTCCAATTTTTTCTCATCTCTGCTAATTTTTTTTGCATTTGTATCGCAGAAGCGCAGCAGAGTTCAGCGTGTTCTTTCATCTCCACCGGTGCGCCATATACGGCCATAATGGCATCGCCTTCATACTTATCCAATAATCCCTGGTTGTTAAATATAATCCGGGTCATCTCCGTTAAGTATTCGTTGAGAATATTTACCAAAGATTCCGGATCAAGCTGTTCGGAAATGGTAGTAAACCCAACCACATCTGAGAATAGCACCGAACAGAATTTTTTTTCGCCCCCTAATTTCACCTTTTCCGGATTTTTGAGCAGGTCATCTACCACTGATGATGAGACATAATGGGAGAACAGTTTTTTAATCTGTCGTTTATTTTTTTCTTCGAAAAGGTATCGATACACATAGGTGGTGGCAAATACAAATATCACTGTGAAAACCGGAGCAATGGTTGGAATCCAGTACCAATAATATTCCATCGCATACACACCGACCACGAATATAATAAAAATAATGATACCGGTAATCACAATACTGCCCAGCGGACGGGGAATTATCAGGATAAGCCCCGCTATTAATCCAATGATAACCACAAACAACAATTTTTGAAAATCGCTGAATTGGTAAATAAAACGATTATTCAGAAGCTGGTACAACACATTGGCATTCACTTCCACACCTGGAAAGGCGGCTTGAAGCGGAGTGGATCTTAGATCGTAAAGACCGGGCAGTGAGGAACCAATCAGTACCACTTTATCTTGAAAATACGCATCCGGCACAAACCCCATCAATGCATCATAAAAAGAGATATAACGAAAGGACTTAAATCCCCCAACATAGTGGATAAGCATTTGCCCATATTTATCGGTGGGAATTTCAATCTGATTTCCGTCCTCATTGCTCAAGATGATTTGAGAGGCGCCGGCCTCATATTCAATATTCTGAAGGTTTTTCATGTAAATTGCCATTTGAAGTGCGAATGCCCCGTAGGCATGTTGGTTAAAACGTAAAAACAGGGGTATCCTGCGCAATACCCCGTCAGGATCAGGAAAAAGATTCACAGACCCTGCTGTCGCACAGGCATTAATGAAACCAGGCTCGGAGGGCTCCAGGCGTTCCTGACTTATCAGATTTTGGAACAGTTCCTCCGGTAGCTGATGGATTAACCGCCGATAGTCCAGACCCTCAGGTTCTGAGGACATCTGCGGCCGGAAATGTTCAGGATCTGCCTGCGAGAAGTAAAGTGCACCACACACTTTTTCAGATTGGAACATAGCCAATTGAAAGGCACGGTCTTCACGAGGATTTTGCGGATCCGGATCAAAAATAAAATCGGTCCCGATCATAGAAACACCGGATTCATCCAAATAGGTGATAAGGCGCTCCCAATATGTCCGGGGCCAATGATGGTAGCTTCCCAACTGCTGGACACTTCGTTCATCCACATCAATAATCACAATTTCTTCGATGGGATTTTCTACTCCTTGCACCGCCCGCCTCATACGCCAGTCATAAGTTTGCGCTTCAATCCGGTAGAAAAAAGATTCAAAAACAATTTGGGTAAGAATCCAAACAATGACCGCACTAAAAATACCGGCGAGGATGTCCATTAAAATTTTCTTCCAAAGGCTTTGTTTCATTCTCTCTCTCCTGGATGATATTTTGGTCGCATAAATAAATTCTTATTTTTTATTATGTCATTTGCTCAGCATACTGTATTATTATTAAATAACATGTATTAGATGATGGCTATAATTCCCCCTTCCCCTCACACAGAGACCACCATGTGGCATCCCCCTTCCCCTTCTCCACGTTGGAGAAGGGGAAGGGGGTATAGCAATTTTATGACTAATCAGTAGAAATATCTGGGGGATGGGGTTGAGGTTCATTTAAATTAAATTCGTATATTTATTAAACTAGCTGATCTAAAGACATAATCACATTCTTATTTATCAAATTGAAATATCAGTTGTAAACATTTATCCAAATCTTGCTTGTTATTATAAAAATGAGGTGAAATCCGAATTTTACCCTCACGAAGTGAAACAGTTATGGATTGGGTTTTCAAAAAATTAAACAAATCTTCTGCTCGTTCGTGGAAAAAACTAACGATTCCTGAGCGATTTTTTGAGTCAGTGCTGGTAAATAAATGGTAGCCTTTTTGCAAAAGTTGTTGAATGAGGTAATCTGTGTTTTCCAGAATTTTGTTCTCAATTTTTTTGGTGCCAATTTCCAGCATCATTTCCAGCGTTGCGGTGGAAGCGATAATTCCGGTGGTATTCATGGTTCCCGGCTCAAATCTTTGTCCGCCTTCAGCAAATTTTTGTTCATAATTGAAAAAATCCCAGGGAGTTTCCACGCTTAACCAGCCTGCCTGTGTGGGATAAATCCGATCGAAAATGCGAGGTGAAATGTAGATAAACCCCAATCCGGCAGGCCACATTAACCATTTATGACCACCGGTTGCCAGAAAATCAATTCCCATAGATTGAACATCCATCTGCAATGCCCCCAGCCCCTGAATCGCATCAACTGAAAAAATAATATTATTTTTCCGGCAAATTTCAGCAAGAGCATATAAATCGTTCCGATAGCCATTTAAAAATTCTACAAAACTAATTGAGAGAAGTCTGGTTCTGGGATGAATTTTACTCTCGATGTCCTCCGCGTGAATGATCCCTTCCCGATGTTGGACAAAATCAATTTCCACACCAAGACGTCTTAAATTCATAAATGGAACGACATTGGAAGGGAATTCAAAGTCATTTAAAAGAATGCGATCTCCTTTTTCCCAGTCCAGTCCCAAAGCAAGTATATTTAAACCGGCAGACGTATTAGGGGCTAATGCAATCGAATCCGCTTTTGCATTAATCAATTCTCCAATCTTTTCAGTGAAATATTTTTTTCGGTCCATGGCTTCCGGAAAAAACTCAATATTTCCGGTTTGCCGGTGATCGTAAAATTCAGCTAAAGCACTTCCTGCCCTGCTGTTCATGGGCGAAATTGCAGCGTGATTCAAATAAATCTGATTCTTCAGATGAGGGAATAATTCCCGATATTTATTCCAATCTGTCATGAAACCACTTCCTTTCTTAACGTGTAAATTTGTGTTTCAATGAGCGAAGTTATCGAGGGAATTTGTAGTTTGGAAAATAAAGGAATTCCCGCAATAGTGGTATTCGGACGCACACCTGCCGGCCAGCGTAAAATCTGTATACCCATTTTATTAAACCAATCAAAATCTGTGTCCAATTCCTCTTGAAGTAACGAAGAAACATCAATCGCAATAGAATGTCCCGGGAGATGTAAAAGTAATCCGATACCATACAGGTAAAAATAGTGAGGATTGAATGATAATTGAAATGAAGAAAAAGATTGAAATAAAAAATAAAAATGTAACCCAAAAACCCATACCGGATACGCTTTTTTCAAGTCTTCCTCAGTGAATGGAATGCGTGCCGGGTCATAACGATATAGCTGAATAACATGTTGGTAAAAGTCAGAGACTGAAGGGATATCCCGCTTAAATCTAAAGTAAAGGCAGAAATATTCAAATACCTGAAGCGGAAAATTTTTCCAGGAACCGCTTAAGGGAAATTGAACTTTAAAGTGAAAGGGTTCCAGCATTCTGTAAAAATCATCAATAGAAAATGGATTCTTTTGCAGCCAATCGCGATTTTGAAAAAATAATCGTGAATAATTGAAAAGTGCTTGATGTGTGGGATGACGGCTAAATGCTTTTTCCAGCAAAGTGATCCAATCCCCCAGACGATAAGATTGAATAAAATAATGTTCCAGCTTCTTCGCGATCGTGATATCACCGGGATCTCCTAAAAAATACATACCGGCAACTTTTTCAAACTCCTGGGTATTGCCTTTTAATTCATATAATTGAATGAGGCGTTTGGTCCAGTAAAGTTTATCCGGTGCCAACAAAATATATTCTTGCAATACTTTTCCGGCTTTATACCACTCCCGATGATGAAATAAATAATCAATATATAAATCTCTCAGGTCTTTATCGGATAATTCAGGCAATGGATTTAGTTGTTTTCTCAGTAAATTATAACTCACCAATGGTTCCCGTTTATCACAAATATATTTAATTTTGAGATATTTTAACAATAACTGTTTACTAAATTTAATGTTGAGAATTTGCCTTAAGGTTTGTAAGGCCTCCTCGCTGTTTCCCATCTTTAACAAGATCTCCGTCCATAACAAAATATACCAATTATGATATTGATATTTTTTCCAATAGACTGTCATGAGTTCCAATGCTTCATTTACATAATTGTTTTTCAAATTTGTCTCTACTGCTAATTTTAAAGCCAATTGGCACGGGACACCCTTTTTTAAGGCATGCTTTAATTGTTGTACTGCAACTTGAGGTTTTCCGGCTTGAACTGCAAGCAATCCCAAAAAGTAGTGGGCAAATCCATGTTTGGAAAAATTTTTTACCAGCTTTTTAATCGCTTTATGGGCAAGAATTGGCCATCCGATCTTTAGGTAACTGTTTATCAGATTGTACAGCAGGTAAAAATTGCCGGGGTGCTGGGAATAAAGGTCCTGAAGGATTTGAGCCGCATTGTCCCACAAGTGGT
>CAZVKP010000125.1:0-8329 GCA_964627635.1 uncultured Calditrichaceae bacterium
GCCTACGATGGATCGGATTGGTTGGGGCAATTGGTCTTTCCGTCTACGGTGTGTTAATCGATTCAATCCCGGTTTTTTTACTCAATTTGTTTATTGCAGGAGCACATATTTATCACCTTTTGCAGATATATCGAAAAGATGAATATTTTGAGGTGATGAGGGTGCCCGATACGAGGGCTTCCTTTTTACGAAGATTTGTTAATTATTATCAGGATGAGATAAATCATTTCTTTCCAAATTTTTCCTTAGATAGTTTAGAGAAGCCGCAGATTTTCATTATTTTCCGGGATATGGTACCTGTGGGGCTTTTTATTGCTCAGCCGGCCGATGCGACTACACTCGAAATTATTGTCGATTATGTGACACCGGGCTACCGGGATATGCGCAGTGCTCATTATATTTTTGAGAGAGGCAAAAAAATATTCGGAAAAAAAGGATTTAAGAAATTCATTTCTAAAGCTCATGTAAAAAAGCACCAAAGATATTTGAAAACAATGGGTTTTTTCCCTGTGCGTCGCAATGGAGAAAAGTATTATGAGCGAAAAATCACATAAATATAGATCAGATAATGTCCGGAGTTTGTTTGACAAATGGGCAGAGGAGGATAAAGATGTTGGTATGCAGGAGGGGCATCAATATGCAGTATCACAGGCACTCAAAAAAGTAAAATTGCCTCAACCCCTCCGGTTTTTGGATATTGGTTGTGGAAACGGATGGCTGGTTCGGAAAATCGCATCTGAAAATAATTATGATTTCGGCATTGGAATCGACACTTCCCCAGAGATGATAAGGAAAGCTCAGCATTTGATGATACATGACAATATACAGTTTCTCAGTACAGATATTTTGCAATGGAATCCGCCTGATCGATTTAATTTCCTGGTGAGTATGGAGGCTTTTTACTATGTGGTTCCCATGGAACGGATCATGAATCGTTTACCTTTTTTATTAGAACCACAGGCGGTTGTATTGGTGGGAGTAGATTATTATGAAGAGAATCCGGGTAGTGCGGATTGGCAGAATCATCTTTCGATTAAATTAGATAGGCGGTCTAAAGTTAAATGGCGCCAGTTATTGGAAAATGCAGGCATTAAAGTAGAGTGGCAGGAACAAATAAAATATCCTGAAGAAAAGAGCATTCCGGATTGGAAAATACAGCATGGTTCCTTATTTACTTGCGGAACCTTTTCTCCTTAAATGTTTTAATAAATTTATAGAATAATAATGTTTGGGAAGAGAAAATATGAACGAACCAAAAGGTTTAAAGAGCGCTCGGCAGGCGGCAGAAAAATTCGCTGAAGAACAAGAAAAACTTAAAAGCACCTTAGACCAGGCAATTGAAAAGGCAGAACGGGAAAAGAGACGGATTTTAGATTTCTGGGAAGACTTGCAGACCCTGTTTGATATGGTAAAAGCATATGTGAACAAAGAATATAGAAATGTTCCCTGGAAAATGATCATTCTGGCAATTGCCGCCATATTGTATTTCTTAAATCCCCTGGATGTGATACCGGATTTGATTCCCAGTTTGGGTTTCTTAGATGATGCAACGGTGGTTGCTTTTGTGTTAAATGCATTAAAAGAAGAACTGCAGAATTTTAAGCAATTCCGCGGGGAAGCTTTTGAGAGTTAGTAAAAGGCCCGACGTTTTCTGTAATTGAAAATGTTTATTTAATAATCTTGCTGTGCAGCATCCGTTCATTCCAGCGTTCAATTAAATAATATTTTTCAGACTCAAATATGCGGTTGATATTTTCAAGATACTCTTCGGATTCCCGGGTTTCCTGTTCCTGAGTACGGTTCACAAAAGAGAGCACACGTGAATGATAGAAGGGGATAAGTGCTTCCAATAGTTTATCTCGTTCAAAATCCTGATTTTTATAGGCAACAGCGAAACTGAAAAGTATTCGTGCCCACAAATTACTGGAATAGTAAAAGCTGTCTTTGTTACCGGAGTCTTTAAATTTCTGAACTTCCATAAATTCAGGAAGCGGAATAATTTTCTTCCAGATCTCTTCAAAGTCTTTGAATCCCTTCATAAAACTTTGATATAATTTATCTGTACTAACTTTAACTGTGGGTGGTTTTTCAACCACTCCCAGTCCAAATCCATAAATACTGCTGGGACGGCTGGCATAGGTGTCTTTCCACAAATATTCAAATTCAATCATCAGATCAAAAATTGTGGAAACAACCTGTTTAAACATCATGGTAAGATCTTCAGCCGGATCTTTTGCCCGGTGAACTTTTGGGGTGCCAAGAAATGCCTGGCACACATTGAAATGTCTGGCAAGAGCGATTGTGGTCATCCAGATATCAATTCCAAAGTTGGCTATTTTGTCATTCCATAATTTTTCCGCCAAAAAAGCACGCGCCAGTTTACCGGAGAAGCCGAAATCTCCGCCAATCGGTTGACGTACTCGCAAACCAAAAAGCGTCCTCAGCATGGGATAAGCAATGTGATTGGTAATGGTTCCGTCGTATTTATGTCGCACGTAAATAGGGGTAACATAGTCGAAACGTCCCATTAAAGGCTCACCCAAGTAGCGGATCCAACTGGGGGTAATGCTTTTTAGGTCCGCATCAACAACCACGATGGCTTTTGCACCTAATTCTATTGCCGCTTTAAATAGATTTTGGAAATTGTTTCCCTTTCCTTTTACGCCGGGGGGAGTGGAAATATATATTTTAGGCACTTTAGTGGGAGTATTTAAAAAGGCTTCTTTGGTATTATCCGGTGAATTGTTATCTACATTGATAATGACAGATTTTTTATCGGAAAAAAATTGTTCTAATCCCCTGCTCGAGACATCCGTCGGATATGCAATACTATCACTTTCATTATAAGAAGGGATTCCAACTACGATATCAGCAGATTGCACACTTTGAGGATTTTCAACCATAACTTCCATTTTTTTGCCTCGCTTTATTCTATAACCCGTTAATCATATAATAATAAAATAGCAAAAAAACAAGCAAAAATTCGTGTTACTTTATTTTATTTTTGTAACAACCAAGATTCTTTTTCAAAATTATTCGATTTGTGAAGGTAAAGGCAGTTTTACTCCTTCAATTTTTGTTAATTCTGTGGTGATACTGCCGACAAAAACTGCACTTTTCAATTGCACCGGTATCTTATACTGATCGTCTGTTAACCAAACCCATAATTCTCCCTTTTGTTTAAAAATTGCCTCACCTTTCAGTTTAGGTTGAACCGCTATACATCGAAATTTACCGGCATCCACTTCAATAGTTTCCCGCTTTTGTACAATTACCTTCAGGTCGTACACCTTTTCATTATCGTGATTGCTCATGTAAACAGGCATTCCAATTCTTAAATCCTGAGCTCGAACAAAATAAAAAGATGCTAAAATATCCAACACGTATGGCGGAGTTTCTAAGGTAAATTCTTTCTTTTCCCGAATAGTCAACGGTTCATTGTCTTCATATCGAATCATTTCTACATCGGCGTTTCCAAAATGCTGATTATAATCCACCCGTAAATCAAATTTGTAGGAACCTTCTCTCAATTTTTTGTTAAATCGCCAGGAAAATAAGCCTTGGGCATCCAAAACACTTTTTACGGTATCCCTTACTTTAAAAAATAAATCGAATGTGCCATTGGAACGTGCTTTGGATACAATTTGATAAGCTGTACGCCCATTTACAGAAACGGTATCTTTTACCTCCATGCTGGCATTACCGGCTTTAATGAATCCATAACGGATAACGAAAGATAATTTCTCTCCGGGACGAAAAGCATTATTGGTAATTTCCCTGTCTAAGGGATGAGGATTTGCCTTTGATATGCTATCCGCTGCAGAATTTGTGGTATCGGTTTTTAGTGAATCCTGCGGAAAGGTTCTGTTTGGTTTCATACCAATATTTGCGATAAGAAGCAGAATCCATATGTAGAATATTTTCTGTTTCATAGATATCCGTTGTTCTTTGAAATTTCCCTTGCACATATCCTCGAAAATCACCAATAAAACTTAAACCGGGCCGATTTGTTTCACGATATTCAAATTCACTGATAATAAAAATGCCCGGTTTAATGGTGCCGGGCGATAAAGTTTCGAGAGCCGATGAGCTGACGAACGAGCGGTCAGCTCATCTGATTATAAATATGAAAAAATTAAACAGACAACAGTTTGTTTTTTATTTCCAATATCATATTATTCAATAGCGGATTGTTTTTCATCTCCTTTTGAATCTTTTTGTAATTATGGAGGATACCGGTATAGTGACGGTCTCCAAAATGATATCCAATCACTTTCAGAGATTCGTTAGATAGTTCTTTACAAAGGAAAATAGCAATCTGTCTGGCAAATGATATTTCCCTTTGTCGGCAAAACCCAACCAGCAGATCTTCCGGAATATTCAAATATTCCGAAACGGCTTTGATGATCCGTTCAATTTTGACCGGTTTAAAACGCTTATAATCTCCGTTTTTTCGAGCCCAGTTAATGTCAATATGGGAAAGCAGTCGTTTGGTTTTTTTTAATGATACCGATTTTCCCAAAAGGGACGTCTGAGCGGCAATACGCACCATCACAGCCCGCAGTTGATGTAAGCCTTCCGTTAAGGACTCAGCCAAAAATTGCCGGACTTCCGGCAAAATAGTGACATTGTTTTTGTGACAAAATGAATCGATCCACTGAATGCGGGTGTCGTAGCCGGCGGGTATTAAATCCACGATGAGTCCCTGTTGAAAAAATGAGATTAATCGGTGATCGAAACCAATTAACTGTGCGGGGGATTGATTAGAGGTTATTACAATTTGTTTGCGCCACCGTCCCAATTGGGACAGGAAGAAGTATAATCCCTGCTGAGACTTTTTCTTATTCGATAAAAATTGAATATCATCAAATAATAATACATCGATTTTTTCAAACTTTTTGTTCAATGACTCCAATTCTTGCTTTTGTAGAGCGTAAATATATTCATTTAGAAAATTTTCGCTGTTTAGATAACGAATTTGTTTTCTTTTGCTTTTTTGCTTGATGTAGTTTCCTACTGCGTTCA
Organism: uncultured Calditrichaceae bacterium; assembly: GCA_964627635.1. Classification (GTDB taxonomy): domain Bacteria; phylum Calditrichota; class Calditrichia; order RBG-13-44-9; family RBG-13-44-9; genus CAZVKP01. The sequence goes on from CAZVKP010000125.1 coordinate 5,026, forward strand.
AAAGATGGGTTTTACCACAGCCGGTTTCACCATAAATAAATAATGGATTATAATCGGTCTTTCCGGGATTTTTTGCAACGGTTTGCGCAGCTCTCAGTGCCAACTCGTTATCATTCTGTGCCATAAAATTTTCGAATTGAGACCGGGAATCGAGTTCATCCTCTTCGTATTTTTCCGGATCGGGATTTTTAGCAGCGTCGGTTTTCTCTTCATCCAAATTTATTTCTTCCGGATGGTGTTTGGGTGTGGAAGCTACCAAATATTCAATTTGAACCCGAATACCAAAAATTTTTTTAACAGCCTTATGGATAGTTTGTTGAAAGTTGGTTTCCAGCCATTCAAAAAAGAATTGTGAGGGAACTCTTAAAATGAGTTTTTCATCAATGTGGTTTACTGGTATAATGGGTAAAAGCCAGGTGCGGAAACCCTGAGGAGATATATTCTCTTTCATTATTTCTAAACACTGGTTCCAATTCTCTTGTAATCCGTATTCTGTCTGTTTCTTTCTCGGGACTGAATGAACATGATTTTCTGACGTCAATTTACAGTAGTCCTCCTCCTACTTTAAATCTTGCTTATTACTTGATTTATCGGTAAACTTGGGCCCAATGAGTTTAAAGCTAAAGACAATAGGTGGCTTATAGCAGAGCAGAAAACCTTACCTATTAGATATATCTATTATAAGATTTTTTCTGAAAAAATCAAGCAAGTTGGAGAAAAAAAAATCAATTATTTGGTTTCACGTTAAACAAACAAAGCTAAATATTCATAAAACAATGTCCTCTGGAAAAGACCAAATAATTTTTAAAAATTACTTGGAAAATTTTTAAAAATTTGTTTTGCCCAAAATATATATGTATATTTAAAGTTCGAAAATTGGGTAATATAGGAGACAATAAAATGGCGAAAGTATGTGAGATCTGTGGCAAAAAACCGATGTATGGGAATAACGTGAGTCATGCCAATAATCGGACACGTCGGCGGTTTGAACCTAATTTACAAAAAGTTCGGGCTATAATTGACGGTCATAAAAAAAGGGTAACTGTTTGTACAAGTTGTATTCAAGCAGGTAAGGTTGTAAAAGCAGTTGGTTAATTGAGCCTTTAGTTTACTCTAAATTGAACTCTCTCTAAATTCTATTGGGGAGAGTTTTTTTATTTTCACTTCATTTTATATTCATTGTTACACCTTATAAATCGTTTGTTACATGGCTTTTTTTAATAGAAACGACATCCAAATGTACGCCATAATGCATCCGATTACATAATGGGCAAAGTCCCACCAGGCAAAGCTTGTTCCAATGAGTGTTCGTCCAATGAAAGTTGAACGGATTAACTCAAGAAATGGTGTATGCCACAGTTGGGAAAATTCCAATAGACTTGTGATTAAAAATACTCCTAAAACGATGGGTGTAATGTACCGTTTTACCGGAAAAATATAAAACAAAATTAAACACCAGAACATTTCGTATAATATACCCACAGCATAATTTTGAAACCATATCTCTGCCATCCCATGATAAAATTTAGCCAGAAAGCCCAGAGGCACAATAATTGATAAAGAAAACAAGATGTATTTGCGAATTAAAGAAATATGTATTATGTTTGCGAGCATTGTATGAGAAGAATTGTATTATATCTTGGTTTTAGTCTGGTTGTTGTTTTTTTTGTAGTTTACCAATTATTTTCAATTTAGTTTGTCGGTTAAACTGTAACCATTTTAGTGTAACATTATAATGGCATTTGCAACTAAATAAAATCAGGTTTTGATTTTTTTATTTATCGGAAACAATTCGAAAAAAGTTTGGTAAAGCAACGTCGGATAAATAATGGAGGAAACTTATGGAATCAGGAGGTCGAGTTGGTTCCAGAGTAGTCGGACAGAATGATCAAATGTTTGAAGAAATTTGTGAATTATTGGAGCTGGATGTCGAAGGTGTTGATTATCTGGTGATTGAGGATTTTGAAGATGTGGACTATATGATGTTCGAAGAATTTGACGACATGGAACCCGAGGAAGCCTGGAAACCTGAGCAGCGGGTTATAGAAATTTTTTTCAAAGACGGAACCCGGGATGAAATTGAAATCGACTTGGATTCAGAAACAGATGAAATGTTAAAGCGTTTTTTAGGTTAACATCCAAAATATGTTTTAAGAAATTATAATTACACAGCTTTAAACAATCTTACCCCAATTTTAAAATAAAAAGTATCCGGGATTATCTGCAAAGGAGTCTATGGTTTAAACAAATCATAATGATTCCTGATAATCATTTAATTCAAAATTCTCAGATGTTGGTTTTCTCGATTTTCCAGGAATAGTTTCGAGCCGGTTTAACCTGCCGCTTTTCCCCAAACGGGCAGTTTCCCTTAAAGCCATAGTTGACGATCCAGACTTCGGTATTGAATCGCTTCACTGATGTGTTGTGGCAAAATATTTTCTTCTTCCGCGAGATCTGCGATGGTTCGACTTACCTTTAGAATACGGTCGTACGCTCTGGCTGAGAGCCCCAGTTTTGTAATGGCTGTTTTCAATAATTCCTGTCCCTGATCATCCACCTTACAAAATTTTCTGATATCCTGCGATTGCATGTCGGCATTACAAAAAAGATGTTCGCTGTCGATGAATCGCTGAATTTGAATTTCTCTTGCTTTTTGCACTCGACCACGGATATCTGTGGATTTTTCCCCCTTCTCACTGCCGGATAAATCTTTATATTTCACTGCAGGCACTTCAATCTGGATATCGATTCGATCCAGTAGAGGACCGCTGATACGCGATAGATATTTTTGGATTTGCTGGGAGGTGCAGGTGCACTGCTTATTCGGATCGGTATAGTAGCCACAGGGGCAGGGATTCATAGCGGCTGCCAGCATGAAGTTTGCCGGATATGTGATGGAAAACATGGCGCGGGAAATAGTGACTCTGCCGTCTTCCATGGGTTGCCGCATTACTTCCAATACATTTTTTTTGAATTCCGGCAGTTCATCCAAAAAGAGCACCCCATGGTGAGCCAAACTTACCTCACCCGGACGTGGGTATCTCCCGCCGCCGATAAGCCCTGCATCACTGATTGTATGATGGGGAGAACGAAAAGATCGGGTGGCTTCCAATGCCTGATGTTCCGGCAGCAATCCCGCCACGGAGTGAATTTTGGTGGTTTCCAATGCTTCATTAAGAGTGAGTGCCGGTAGGATGGTAGGCAGGCGTTTGGCTAACATGGTTTTTCCGGAACCGGGGGGACCGATCATCAGAATATTGTGTCCACCGGCAGCGGCGACTTCCAGAGAACGTTTCACATGTTC
>CAZVKP010000126.1:0-8317 GCA_964627635.1 uncultured Calditrichaceae bacterium
TGATGCAGCAGAAAAGTGAGACAGAAAACCGTTGAAACGGTTTTGGGTAGATTTAAGTTAAGTTTTCATTAACACCGGGCTTAAGCCCGGTGTTAGTGGGAACCACCTTTGTACCACCGAACCGTTTTAACGGTTTCTTCAGAATTTTATCTCACTGGCGTACAAAGACAACCGGATATTACGATTAAGTCAGGATATCTGAAGTTATTTGCGATGGAAGCATTGAAGAATTAGGGGCTTCATTTAAGCAATTGGATTGGAATATCAGTTGTATGCTGTATCTCTATACTTTATAAAACTCAGCAAATTGATCACAAAATTTGTAATGATCAGTGTTATTTTTTAGATGACGTTGTTATTCCGCAGATGGTTGGAAAATAATATGTAAATCTTCTTTGGATAATTGTTTGACAAATCCCTTTTCAGAAGTAATAAGTGTGTCTGATAATTCCTTTTTATGTTCTTGTAAATTAAGCAATTTTTCTTCCACCGTATTTTTTACAATATATTTATAAACAAACACCCTATTCTCCTGCCCAATCCGATGCACTCTGTCTGTCGCCTGGCGCTCAACCGCCGGATTCCACCAGGGATCTAAATGGATGACATAATCTGCTGCTGTGAGGTTTAGTCCCAATCCACCAGCTTTCAGTGAAATTAGAAATATTTTTAAATCAGGATTTCCCTGAAAATTACGAATCCTATCTTCGCGATTGCGGGTACTTCCGTCTAAATATTCAAATTGCCATCCTCTTCTTAGTAACAATTTTTTAACCAATCCCAGGAACCGTACGAATTGAGAGTAAACCAATACTTTGTGCCCTTCCTGCAGCAGCTCTTCCAGCATTTCTTCTAACAATTGGATTTTTCCGGATTCGTCTTCGCCCACCATATTATCCACTATAGCAGGATGACAGGCAATTTGCCGTAAGTAGGTGAGCGCTTCCAAAATTTTTAAACGTGTTTTAGGTAGTCCTTCTGTTTCAATATTATCAAATATTTGGTCCCGATAATGGTTTAGCCATTTCTGGTAAACCTGTTTTTGCTGATCACTCATCTCGACTAATTGAACAATTTCCGTTCTTTCCGGTAATTCCTTCAGAACATCTTCTTTCTTCCGCCGGAGAATGAACGGATAAATAAGACGTCTCAACAACTCCCGCCAATCACTTTCTTCATTTCCATTCTTTATAAATCTTGCTTCAAATTGTTTTAAAGTGCCAAGCATTCCGGGATTTAAAAAATTAAACTGCGCCCATAAGTCCGTTACTGAATTTTCAACTGGTGTTCCGGTGAGACATAAACGGTGTGGCACTTTAAGGGAAACCGCTGCCTGGTAAGTTTTAGTTGTCGGATTCTTAATTTTTTGTGATTCATCCAGAATGAGATATTTCCAATTGTGAGACTGAAGAATTTCAAAATCCTGGAGTAAAATACCATAGCTCAGCAAAACAACCTCATAGGAATCAAAATGCTTTGCAAGATGGTTACGCTCATCCTTTTGACCCTGGTAACGTAGGATTTTCAAATTTGGTGCAAACCGTTGAAATTCATTTTCCCAATTGAACAGCACCGTTAAAGGTACAACTACTAGAGATGGAGTTGTTAATTTACCCTGAAATTTCAAATTTTGTAATAAAGAAATCACTTGAACGGTCTTGCCTAAGCCCATGTCATCTGCCAGGATGCCTCCAAACTGAAAACGATGTAAAAAATACAGCCAGTTTAAACCGGCACCCTGATAATCACGAAGTTTGCCTTTAAAAGCCGGTGATACTTCCACCTGCTCAATTTTTTGAAAGGATTGATATTTGTTCTGCCATACTTCAAATTCCCGGTCTGTTTTTGCTTCGTCACTGATAGCAATCAACTCATCTATAAGCGGCATGGCCGTCGGTGATAGCTGTATTTTCCCCGAAGCTAATGTTTCATCAAACAGACTAAATAATTTTTGCAATCTTTGTAATAAGTCATCCGGAATATAAACGTTTGAGCCATCTGCCAGTTTTACATAATTCTTCTTATTTTCAACCTGCTGCTTAATAGCTCCCACATTTATTGGTTCACCATTTATGTGAAAACGTAAATCAATATCCAGCCAATCAATCTTACTGGCAATCTTTAAGTAAAGTTTTGGAACCCCTCGTCGGAGGTGATACCTCTTTAAATTGTCTTCTCCATAAAATTTAATACCTTGTTTGGCAAGCTGAGGTAATTGAGTGCGCAGCCAGTCTAAAATTTTATAGTCCCGGTCGATTTGCCAGTGATGTTGTGTGAAGTAAAGACCGTGTTTTTGAAGTGTTCGGCAAATTTGGCGCTCTTTTTCTATATCGCGTTTAATAACAAAAAGATAATTTCCTTTAGTTGCAAGAGACTTTTCTGACGCAGGTTGTGCCTGAAATTCCATGTTCTTATACTTAAATTTTACATCCACACTAAAATGTCCTGCTCGTTCACTCAAATAGACCCGTGTTTCACTCAATGGTAATTCGTAAAGTTTTAGATGTTCTTCTAATGTTTTCCAATCGAAGGCGGGAAGAATTTTAGGCACAAATGAATTGATAAATTCTGTCAAGTCATCGGTTGGAATTTCGATTTGCTGCTGCAGCCTGAAAAGATTGATCCAAAATAAGGCGGACATATTGGATTCCACACGGTAAAGCGTACGTTTGTAGTGCAGGTAAATAGGATTTGAACTTAGCACATTCACTTCGTCTTCCAGAAGAATGCTGTGATCCGAAAATATTAATGCAGGTTGAACGACATGTTTTTCATCATGCTTGAAAATTCCAAGAGATAAATTTACAGTTTCTTCATTAAAATAGATATCATGTGCCACTTTGTCTTGTGCGGTCCTGAGTTTTAATTGACTTCCCCGAAGCCAATCGAAAATAAAACCCACCGGTTGACCGTATTTGAGCAATCTTCTGGTATCATAGTTCATTGAGGAGTAGATATAAGAAAGAACATTTAATTCATTCTGATTAATATTGACCTTTTGGGTCTCAATTGCCTGAAAACTCAGTTTAATCTCTTTTCCCGGTTTTCCATCCAGTCTTGTATATTCCGCGTAGGGCAAAATTTCCCAATTTGCCGGGCGTAATTCTAAAATAAAATAAGGTTGATAAACACCTTCGGCAGATTCAAAGGACTGTGGCTGAGGTATCTTTTCTAATAATGCCGCTAATTGATCAATTTTGTTTTTCCAAACCATATAATATTTTCCAAACCTTTTATCATATTTTAGTATAACTAAAAAGTATCCATTATCATTTTAAGATAAACTGAAACTTTTATTTTAAAATGACCAATGCCTCATTTTTATTTTTAAAATCCGTATTTTTTGGGCATTAAACTGTCAACTTGAATTTATATTACTTTGTTTCTGAAAAATTTAGAAAGAGAGTTAATGCTTTTTTCTGTTGTGTTATTTTGCTTAAATAGTTTGAACTTTTCCTTTAATTAAACGTCTTTGATATAATTGATGGTGCCATAGCATCATGATACCACCAACTAAGATGTTTGCAACCAGTATACCAATCCAGACACCGTTGAGTGACCACAATACCGAACCGAGATAAGCCAGGGGAAGAAGAAAAATGAACATCCGAATAAGAGTGGACCCGAGTTGATAATTGCCCAGGCCTAATCCCTGAAAACTGGTGGCGGTACAAAGAAAGATTCCATTAAATAAATATCCGGGTGCTAAAATTCTAAGTGCAATTGAAGCTTCCTTCAGAACCGTATTGCTTTGTGCAAATATGCCGGCAAACAGTTCCGGGTCAATTGATATAACCACTGTGACCAGAGCCATCATTCCAATAGCCAGTTTTATGCCGGTAAAATAGATTTTCTTTACTCGACTATACTTTTCTGCCCCATAGTTATGTCCGGTCATAATTGCTATTGCCTGACCAATACCGATAACAGGAAGAAACGCCACCATTTCGTAGGTAAACGCGATGGTGTATACTGCCCTGGCATCATTCCCGTAAGGTTTCAAAATCAGAAAAATAAGACTTAATACCAGACTGGTAAGTATTTGCCCAATAGAAGCCGGAAGACCTACCTGAAAAATTCCACGAATAATCTGCCAGTTAAATCGAAACACAGACCATCGCAATGCAGTCGGATTTTTCCGAATAAGCAATACATAAAAAGTATAGAGCAGGGCAATGAAACGGGAAATACCGGTTGCCAAAGCTGCTCCTTTAATTCCCAACTCCGGGAATACCCACCAACCGAAAATCAGAATGGGATCTAAAATAATATTCAGCAAAGTTCCGGTAAGCATGAATTTCATTGGATACACAGTGTCTCCCCAGCCCCGAAAAATATTATTGCTCATCATTGCCATGAGTTGTATTGGAGCAAAAAAGAAGAAAATTGTGAGATAATCCGAGATCGATTGTAATAGATAACCTTGTGCCCCGAGAACTTTAAATATAGGTTTATGTATTACCAGGCCAATTATAGCGATCACAATTCCTATTGAAATAGCCAGAATAAAATTGTGTAGCGCCGCAGATATTGCATTTTTCTCCCGTTTTGCGCCTAAACTTCTTGAGATAAATGAATTCAATCCCATTCCCATACCAGCCCCCACTGCGATGATAATCAATTGAATAATAAATGCCATTCCGATTGCCGCAGTGGCAACGTCACCCAGTCGACTCACAAAGTATCGATCGATAAAATTAAAACTGGTTTGGAAACCGAATGCAATAACCATTGGCGCCGCTAATTTAAACAGGGGGCGAACGATTGATCCTTCTAATAAATTGTATTTTGTATTAGCCATATTTTATGTCAAAAAAGTCGAATTTTAAATTTACGAAATGCTGTTTGTTTTTCCCAAAAATAAATTGGCTTATTTCAACTATCCTATATCAAATATACTTGGGTATGTGGAATACTAACGGTAAAAATGTCTGTCTTTGTTAAAATTATCATTAAATCCTAATACGGAGATAAAGTAAGTCCAACTCTTATAGCTATGCACCTAATACCACACTAATATTTAGCCGAATTTTGAACATATTGAGACATTTAATGTAACCTTTTTGTTCGAACAATTTTATTGAACAGATGTCAAGTTCCTTTTGAATTAGAAAAATGAACTGAAACGTAGGACTTTGGTGAATTATTTTTTGTATGCACAAAGAAGACGCAGGTAATTACGGAAATAATATTTCTCCGAGGTACTTTCGAAACCGTGTTTATGTAATATTTTGGGCCAATCTTGTTGAATAAAATTTTCTGTGGGCTCACATTCCAACTTTTGAATAGCAAAACGGACGTACCATGGTGAAGAATCTACAGCGAAATGATTATAATCTAAAATACAAAATTTACCGCCACTCTCTAAATTTTGATAAACATTTTCGATAACTTTCAGACGGCTTTCCTGTTGTAATCCATGTATAACAAATGAGATGAATGCAACCGTTGCGGTTTCAGGTAGAAGGAAAGGTTGTTCGATTCGTTGATTCAACAGCAATAAACGAGATTCTGCTTGCTGCCTTTTCTCTATTTGCTGACGCATTTCTTCTCCGATTTCCAGTGCATAAATTTTACTCTGTGGTCCCAATAGCTCAAGAAAAATCTCGCTGTTTTTTCCGGTGCCGGCACCCAAATCCATTACAATTTCCTCGGAATTTAAAGGTATCTCTGATATAGCCTTTTGTATTAGACGAGAATATTGACCCAAAGTAATCGTATTCAAAAGAAAATCGTAAAATTTTGCTTCCAGTCCGGTGATTTCAACTTGCGGTTTAGAATTCTTTTTCATTTTCATCTCTGTGAAATTGGATACCGATAATTGTCAAAAGTTGCAAAAGAATTAATATATTAGCTGGCAGGTGAAGCCTGATTTTTGTTTATGTAAAAAACGTTAGCCGGAATAAATCGATAAGCCGAATTCTGTTCCCCAGTAAGGAGACGGTCATTTATCTAACGCGGTTTACCCGGAAGTTTTCCACTCTCTTCCGAAGAAGATAGTGAAAACGAGATGAGCAATCTCGTTCTCCCGAAGGAGAATTCTTCCCTATTTAACCTTGCTCCGGGTAGGGTTTGTCCGGCACGGTCATTACTGATTAAAATCCCTCCTGGTATCCGCCCGGTGGGCTCTTACCCCGCCTTTTCACCCTTATCCGGCATCTGCCGGACGGTATGGTTTCTGTGACACTTTCCGTCACACAGAATTTTCATTCTGCATGCCCTGGATTCACTCCAGGTACCCTGCTCTGTGGAGTTCGGACTTTCCTCCCATCCCATATTAGGGATAGGCGACCGTCTGATTTATTCCAACTAACGTTTAATGATTTTCAACTTCTACGAGTTCATCTGTCCACACCAATATTCTACCACAATGCTCACAGGTAAAGAGCCGGTTCATATCATGAATTTCTACCATTTTTTGTGGCGGAATCGAAGAAAAACATCCTCCGCAGGAACCTTTTTTCACTGGCACTACAGCTAATCCACCCTTGGCTTTACGAATGCGATCATATTGACGTAAATTCCGCCGCTCCAATTCATTGGTAATCTTTTCTCGCTCTTTACCAAGTCGTTCTTCTTCTTGTTTGGTATGCTGAATAATATCTTCCAGTTCCCTTTTATATTCAGTTAATTGTTCTTCCAATTTTGTTATTTCGGTGTTTAACTCTTCGATGGTGTTTTTGGCTTCTTCTTCTTCCTCAAGCGATTGTAATATTTTATTCTCTAGTTCACTGATTTCCATCTTTTTGGTGTCAATTTCCAAAGATATCGCATCATATTCTTTATTGGTTTGAACCTTATAGAGCTGATTTTCATATTCTTTCAATTTTTCCTTACTCGCTTCTATCTCCATTTGGAACATTCGTCGATCTGCTTCTCCCTTATCAATTTTTTCCTCCAACTCCTTTTTCGTATTCAGTTTTTCCTGGTGATCTTCTTCTGCTTGCTCAATCATCATGGGCAAATCGCCTTTTTGAAGCTGCAATTCATCAAATCGACTATCGATATCTTGTAATTCGACTAATTGTTTGACCAGCTTTTTCAATTTTTCCTCCTGTTATTTTTTAGTGCAAAAAAAAATGCACTCAGTTTAATTCTTTGAGTGCATTTTTTATTTTAGCGAATTTAAGTTTAAATCGTCGCAAGTTTTAGTTTTATCATATAAAAGTAATTTCAAAAGCTCCTCCTGCTTTTTGTGGGCCCACCAGGACTCGAACCTGGGACCAGTCGATTATGAGTCGACTGCTCTAACCAACTGAGCTATGGGCCCTCCATGTAACCAAGCAATTTAATTTTTTTTAAACTTTAAATCAAGCCAATTTTAAAATGCTCAACTTTACATTTCATTAGCCGCAATCTGTTGTATGTTTTTGCTTTGGGGAGAGTTTCAAGTAATAAAAAATATTTTAAAGTTTACTGTAATGTTGTTTAACAAGTTAAAAGTTCTAAGATTATAAATGAATTATATCTTTTAAAACCATTGGAAATTATCAAGAAGCCGGTTCAAAATATTCACCGGGGAACAATTTGAGAACGATTTGGTCTGATTCTAAATGGTGTTTTTTATGTGGAATGTGTTTTTAAAATTTATCTACCCTTTCATTATAATTTCAACTGTAAATTTTTATCTTTCACGTAATTGGTGGGGAAATGTAGAAGATCACGAGGTATGTGATATTTCTCTTAAACTTTAACTTTAAGCGGTTTTATTTTAATCATTTATAACGAATGATATAATATATATTTACTGAATAGTTGATAAAATTATAGTTTTAGGGGTATAATACTAATTTTAATTTTTTCTTGTATTATTTGTATTTTTTTTTAATTTGTCTGTCGATCACTTAAAATTAAGGAGATGAAATCATGGCTTTATTGATCAATGATGAATGTATCGCATGTGATGCATGTGTTCCGGAATGCCCAAATGATGCAATTACCGAGGGAGATCCAATCTATGTAATTGATCCTGATCTTTGCACGGAATGTGTTGGTTTTCATGATGAACCGCAATGTGCTGCAGTCTGTCCAACGGATGCCTGTGTTCCGGATCCCGATCATCAGGAATCCAATGAAGAACTTCTTGAAAAGAAGAAAAAAATTCATGGTGAAGCATAATGATAGAGGCGCCGATTTTTGGCGCCTTTTTTAATTTCACAACACTGCAAAAATAGCCTCGTTTTTATCTCATCAAGTTTTCTAAATCTGCCAACTTATTCAATAATATTATAAGCCATCAAACTATTTGCAGTCTTCGAGATTTTTAGAGATTTATTTGTATATAGAAATTTGTTTTTGCAAATTAGCTTTGAGCTTG
>CAZVKP010000127.1:0-8300 GCA_964627635.1 uncultured Calditrichaceae bacterium
CGTCATGAACATGTGCCCGATTCTGGGAAAATTGGTTTTGCCATTTTTTTTGCTCACCAATTCCTGGCCAAAATTTGCGCCTGATAATACACCGCAAAAAATATCTACCATTATTGCAAGTCCGTAACCTTTATGACCGCCCCAAAGTTCACCAGCGCCACCCAAAGCTAAAATTCCGCCTCCGGCACGCGATGCTAAATTTTGCAAGACGCGTTCGGGATTATCTGTCACCTGCCCTCTTTCATCCGTTGCCCAACCCTCCGGCAGGATTTTGTTCAACCGCTTGTAAACTTCTAATTTTCCGCGTGGCACAACACTGGTGGCAAAGTCCATAACCCAGGGACGTCTTTTACCTGCCGGTACTGCAACCGCGATTGGATTTGTGCCGAAGACCGCATTTTTACCAAATGTAGGAACAACCAAAGGAGCGGAATTGGTCATAGAAATTCCAATAAAATTTTTCTCTAATGCCATTAATGAGTAGTAACCGGCATATCCGTAATGGTTGGAATTGGTGACTGTCACAATGCCAAAACCGTTTTCTTTGGCTTTCTCAATTGATTTCATCATGCCAAGATTTCCTGCGACCTGCCCCAATCCATTTTTCCCGTCCACTTTTGCGTGAATCAGTCCATCAATTTCTAATTCAGGTGAAACATCCGGAATAATATAGCCTGTTTTGATACCATTTACATATCTTTGAAGCCTTGCCACCCCATGAGAATCGATTCCCCTCAAATTGGAAGACACCAGGTTGTCTGCCACAATTTCGGCATCTTTTTTTGATACATTCATTTTTGTTAAAACTGAAGCAGTAAATTGAGATAACTCTTGCCAGTGAATTAAATAGGAACTCATTTTTCCTCCTCTTTATTTATAGTTATTGGTTATAAATTACAAAAATTTCCCCGGTGGATAGTGTTACTTTGATGAGAATTAGGCCAAGAGTAATTAAATATTCTAAATATTGTTAGTAAACTGAAACTTGCTTCAATCAATAAGTTTCCGTTAAGCTGAATTAAATTCACAAGTTAACTTAAATCCATGATTCTATTCAAAATAAACTGCTGTCGCCGAAAAGTAAACACTAATTAAGGTTGATCCACATGAATGATTAAGTCGAGCATATCCTGACAATGTTTATTGTCCGGATTTAATTTTAGTGCTTTTTTATAATTTGAAACGGCTTTTTCGAAAGATCCCACATTATGGTAGCACAATCCCAACCGATAAAAAACCTCCGCATTCTCAGGTGAAATTTTTGCTAATTGAGATAGATATTTTGTTGCTTCCTTAAAGTTTTTCTTGAATATGTAAAGTGAACCCAGGTGGTAATATGCAATGCCAGATTCGGGGCTGAGCTCTAAAAGTTTTTTGTAAGCCGCAATGGATTTTTCTTCCTCTCCGAAATGTCGATAAGAAATACCCAGCCAGTAATATGCCATGGCCATTTGGGGATTGATTTCCACAATTTGTTCAAATTTTTCAATGGCTTTTCGTAATTTTCCTGTTCGATAGTAATTAATACCAAGCGAATATAGTGCGGATGTATAATCCGGATTTTTTTCCAAAACATTTTCCAGGGTGGAAATAGATTCATCTACATTCCCTTGCAAATAAAGGATATCACCTAATAATTTCTCAAATATACAAGCATCGTCATTTTCTGTTAGTATTTTTTGTAATGTTTGAACTACAGCTTCACTTTTTCCCTTACGTAAATTTTCATTGATTTCATTTAAAACATTTTTGGAAATTTCCATTGGTTGACCTCCAAATGGTTCATAAATATATTATTCCAACAATCGGTTCAGATGAACCAAATCTATATTTTGATAAATTAATCATTCAGCTTTCAAAATTGCTGTTCTGAATTCAGGCGAAAATTCTTACTTCTTCTGAGACGTGCCAACTACTTTCTGCTTAAGCCAATCTGTAGTTACTGATTTCGGTCTAAAAATGGGAGCCAGCATACCGCGATTCATGATCATTTGCGCACAAATTCCCAGCATTCTGGAGGCTGCAAACATCACCGTATAGAAATCGAACCGGGTGATACCAAAATGAAAAAGGAGGGCGCCGGAAATCGCATCTACATTGGGCCAGGGATTTTTTGCTTTTCCATGCTCTTTTAGTATATCCGGAACCACTTTATAAAGTAATTCCACAATTCGAAAGCTATTATCGTATGGACACACTCGTTTTCCGAAATTAAGAAATGCAGTAAATCTCGGATCGGTCGCGCGTAACACTGCATGTCCGTAACCAGGAATTACCCGTCCGCTTTCCAGTGTCGCCCAAATGAATTTCTTCAAAGATTCTTCATCCGGAACGCCTTTGAATTTTTCTTCAATTAGCAGCACATATTTTAAACATTCCTGATTGGCTAATCCGTGCAAAGGCCCGGCCAAACCGTTCAATCCTGCAGAAATGCTGTAATAAGGATCCGATAATGCCGAGTTTACAATTCGACTAACGTTTGCACTTACATTACCGCCTTCATGATCACTGTGCAATATCATGTACAGCCTGATCAGGTCGGGAAAATTTCCGTCAGGATCTTCCATGCCTAACATATGTGCAAAATCCTCGCTCCAATCCCGGTAGGGATCCGAGAGTATCTTTTTCTTGTACATTACGCGCATTCGGAAGATACCGGCAACTATGGTGGGAATTTTAGCAACAATTTGAAGGGCATCTTCCAGTGTGGTTTCCCAAAAATCCGCTTTTCGCATTCCTTCACCATATTTTCGGGAAAAAACAGAGTGCCGTTGCATGGACATTAATGCGATACTCAAAACAACCATGGGATGAGTGCCCTGCGGCAAAGCACGAATGGTATCCCACACATAAGCAGGAACTTCGGAGCGTGCCTTTAAGTCTTCCTGCAACGAAGATAAGGCTTTCTCGTCAGGTAATTCTCCGGTACAGAGCAGATAAAAAATTTCTTCAGGTATTCGATCCGTTAATTCACTAATCGGAATACCGCGAATGAACAAGCCTTTTTTTGGATCGACATAAGAGGTGTTACAGATTAATCCCTGAACCCCCCTCAAACCTCCGCAAAGTTGTTTGACAGTAATTTCAGATACAACACTGTCTGAGTTTTTCGCAATAAAATCCTGGATATCTTCGCGCCAACCGGGAATTCTCTCGGAAAGGACTTCTTGTAAGGTTGCCATACGTCCCCCCTAATATTTAGTGTTGTTTATATATAAAACAATCCTAAGATTTCCCGTTTAATATATCTATACTAAACTTAATAATAAATGTGGACAAATTCACTATTAAAATCGAAAAATAGTGAAAAAAATAATTATTTTTTATTTTTGAAGAAATTATGCATAGGGTGAGGGAATATCTTTAAAATGTTAACCATTGGTGTTAATTATACTGTATTTACGATCTGAGGCCCCGCTTGACATAACCATCCTCGTGGGAGAAGTAGGGTGTTGATTCAATTACTTTTTAAAATTTTCACCAGGATTTATCCTGGTGATTTAATTGGAACTAAACTGGATAATAATCCTGCTACCATTAGAATGTAACCAGGAATAAACAGTCCCCACCAAAAATTTCCGGGTTCATAATGCTGCATGATTTCAAGACCGCCTTCTTGCAGGACCGGGAATGCAGGTTGGAGAAATGAGATTAGTCCAATTATTGCACCAACCAGGAAGATGACAATATTAAATTTTGTTAACCTTATTTCCCGATTGCTTAGAAGTGTCCACCCAGACCATACTACAAAAAGTAAAGAGATGAGTACCGGACATATCCAGGGGCCCAACCAAACCAAAGGAATTAAAAAAAGGATGTCCCATTCCGTGAAACTTAGCGGCCAGCCAATGGTCACCTTTAACCATACATAATAAAAAATGTCCCATATCCCAAATTGATAGATAAACGCAGCAAATATACGCGTGGTATTTTTTCGCTCAACCAAAAAGGCAACACTTAACATCATAATGACCGTGGCAACTTCCCGACCCAATTCAATTAGTATATTAAAAGTGCGAAATATTTCTAATATTTTTAGAGGAAAGATTTGGAGCGGATTTTCGGGATAATAGAGTTCTCGTAAATATACAACCACAGTCGTTTCCAAATAGGCCATTGAGATGGCGTAGAGTGTGAGCCAGAAGAATTTCCGTTTCATTTAACCTCCAATGTATTGTTGTGACTATTGCTCAATGTCATTTCTATGTTAATTTTACCGGAAGAATTATCACAAATAATGACCATTTAAAAATTTTTAGTCAAGTCCAAATATTTGAAAAATTAAATATATTGTTTATCAATTCCATAAAATATTAATAAATAACCATATAAAATTGAAAATGAAATTAGTCAAATCCTGTTTATTGGCAAGGGATTACTATTCATATAAAATTGTTCTATAAATATCTGAATAATAGAATGAACAGTAAAGTCGAGAGTTTTTTTTAGACGGCTAATAACATTTTAAAGGGAGCATGATCTATATTTTCGATACATCAATGAGGATGGTTTAATTAACTAATATAGAAGGGAGTAGGGTTTAACTAACTGAAATTCACCAATTCCATCGTTATCTTGAAATACAAACTGGATGGAATCTTTGGAATATTGCCAGATTTCCTGAGAAAAATGTTGATATTTATTCCCTTTCCGGTAAATTTTGTTGGGATGCCCATACACCATAAATACTCGTCCTCGGTCCGTAAGCCATTTTTTTGCTCTATCTGTACACCAATTTTTATTTTTGACAAATTTCAGGCGACGGTAGAATTCATTTTTTGCTTCATTACGAATAGTTTGGGGTGTTGGGTCAAGTTTGTCCCAAAATTTAATCAGTGCCTTTTGATGTTCGGATTTTGGCAATTGTTTAAAATGTGCAAATTCTTCCTTACTTGCAATAAGGGAAATTTCCTTTAATGCTTGTCGATAGGATTTAAATGTGAGATCGATGGGATCTTGCAATACATAAAATGTTTTTTGCCGCTCAACATATAATTTGGATTTATTAATGTAAATTTTTAAGAATAATTTATATTTACCAGGAGACAAATTTTTGGTATCTAATGTTGCCAACATGATATTTTTTTTATTTAGAAATCGTTTTTCGATTTTATTAATAGATACTCTTTTTCCCGTAGGGCTGAGATAGAAAATTTCAAAATCAAACTGGTTATCATGAATATTTTGTTTGGAATAGCGTTCAAAATAAGCTAAAAGTTTGGGTTGGTTCAATCCGTAAACACCAGCAGGGAAGGGCATTACACATGGTGAGCTTTTCTCTTTTTGGGAAAATTTTTTTAGCTGAAATGGTACGGCAAGTAACAAATCGCTTACCAGCACTGAGTGGCGATTTTTAATTTCAATATACTTTTCAAGCAAACTTGCCTTTTGACCATTTTCATCTTTAAGTGAAATCATAACCCGGTACTTTCCGGGATTTAAGTGAAATGGCAGTCTAAACAGCCGGCTTTTAATTGGATTCCCGATATCATCATGATCAATTGTTAAAGTATCATTAAGATGCTGTTTTTTTATCAACTCACCGAGTTTGTTATAAATATACAAACCTAACTCATAACTGAGTATAGACCCACTTTCACTATTGACGACCCGCATTGCGGACGGATCAACCTGGATATAAAATAATGTCATCAAGTTCTGCTGATCTTCATCCTGATAACACCAATAATCGAAATAAATTGGTAGAGAAGGATTATCCGAAAACCTAAAGTCTCCCCGTCCATTTGAGATGAATAATAGAATTAAAATAAATATGATACTAAAAAAATAGAATTGATCTGACTGCCGGGTGTAAGAGTGGTTTAATACATTCTTCTTGGTGGCAAACGTCCGTGTCATTGTAACTTTGTCCTTAATGTTCTTCTTTTATTAATTATCGGAACGGAAATAAAAAAGTTAATGACGATAATAGGTTGTTTCTACAATTTCCTGTTTCATATAAATGAGAAAGTAAAATTGCCATGGAGCGTTTTCTATGACATCTGATGAAGCGCGAGCCTGATGCAATTTAGTGTAAAGATTCAAAATTAAATAAAAAACCGGCTCCAAGAATTGAAGCCGGTAAGGTCATTATTTTTGGTAAGTGTTATTTATTAGCTAAAAATCGAGGTCATATAATGGATTAAAACAGGTTTTGCCCTGTAATTGAAAAAGTGTATTCCATTTTTCAATATGTAAAATATGACGTCAAAAGCCATATAAAAGAATGGTATTGCGATTGCCGTATAAAATAAAATTCTTAATAAGTCAACAAACATTTTTACCTCCTGCTACAGTTCGATTAATACTTACGGAAGGGCAAAGTAAAAGTTGCTCTACTGCAACAATTTTATTCCCAATTAAGTAATAAAAGTGGAATATATTTTCTCAGGTTTGGACTTTAGATTAACAGAATATCAACAGTACTTTTCTAATATGAAAAAAATAGTATATGTCATTAAATAATTTTATAAATTATTTGACTTTATAATGAATTTGTAACATAAAATTCTTATTAGTATGGAATCTAATGAGTGAATACGTTTATAACTGAGGAGGCTTAAAAATGGCGAATCAGACACGAAGCTTTTTGGATGCCAAACTTATTATTGGAATTGCGATAATCCTTATCGGTGCAATACTTCTGCTGGATAATTTGGGGTATGATTTAGGTGTAAATATCTTATCTTTCTGGCCGGTGATTTTGATTCTGATTGGTATTAGTCATTTATCAAAACCTCAAGAAACGCGGCAAGCCACAAGTGGTTGGATTCTACTTATTGTAGGTATTATTTTCTTATTGCGAAACCTGGGAGTCATTCATTTTGGTTTTGGAGTAATTTGGCCTGTGATTCTGATTGTTGTCGGATTGGCAATTTTACGTCATGCGCTAAGGGGACAGGAAAAGGGAGCATCAAAACAGAATTTCATTGATCTTACGTTTGTGCTCGGCGGCGGCGAATTTAAGTATAATTCGGCAAGTTTAGAAGGCGGGAAAGTTGCCGCTTTTATGGGAGGCGGCACAATAGATTTACGGGATGCGGATATGGAACAAGATACCATGACGATTGATACATTTGCATTTTGGGGTGGAATTGAAATTTTAGTGCCCAATAATTGGCAAGTGAATATGCAGGGAACACCCTTGCTTGGCGGTATGGAAAATAAAACAACTTATCGTAAACCTGAAGACCCAGGTAAAAGTGCCTCTGTTAAGAGCATGATGATTACGGGAACTGCTATCATGGGAGGAGTGGAAGTAAAAAATTAATTGATTTAATAATAAGTTTTTTAGTTCAAATTTGTTACCTAATCTGCTAATTTTGCTTTCAAAATTGCAGAAGATTTTTTATGTGTTAAATTGCAGATAGGGGAGGAGTAATTTCAATCATTTTTTTGAAAAATTCAGGTTAACCGGAAGATTTTCCTTATTTTAAAAACAACAGTTTTCGAGATTGCTCATGTGCTTTGGTCTTTAACCGATAGATATACACTCCGCTCGACAACTGTGTCGGCTGCCATTTCAGCTCATAATATCCCGCTTGCTTGAAATCCCGCAAAATTGTCTGAATGTGTCTGCCGGTGATATCAAATAAATCGAGAGTCACAAAAGTTGGCTTGGGTAGATTAAACTGAAATTGGGTGGTACTGTTAAACGGATTTGGGTAATTTTGCAGCAACTCAAATGTTTTAGGATTGATATTGAAATGTTTTAGATGCGTGTAAATTGAATCTGCTGGCAGTTCGATTCTGAATGTTGTGTAAGTGCTGTCTAACTCTATCCGGATTTGTTGGTTTTCATAATTCCAGTTTAGAATATTTTTACCCATTACACTAAGCGGTTTTAATCTGGAGAAAAAGGTAATGAAATTCGACGTAGCCTTTTCTCCAAGTATTGTTCCGGTGATTGTGGAAGAATCCAATTGAGAATACACACTGAGTGTGTCCGGAGACTGAATGAGGGTATCACCATTTAACAGGAAATTTGTTCCGTCTTGAAAGAACAAAATTTTTTGCGTTGAATCGGTCTTTGAGGGGGAATAAAAAATTACCCTGCCATCAGTCGAGACGGTATCACTTCCTTTAAGATTAACATTAAGCTGCATATCCCCGGAATCGTTGTGCACCGCTGCGAATTGCATGTTTTGCTCAGTATTAAGCAAAATACCGGTTCCGTTTTCAACCGGTATTTCCTGCACATCAGGATGCTCTTCATCCTGGTGAAACGGGTAAACAAGCGAAAGAAAGCGCATCTTTGCAGCCGTTTTATCAACATAGAGAGCGGAATGTTTTTTCCAGAC
>CAZVKP010000128.1:0-8238 GCA_964627635.1 uncultured Calditrichaceae bacterium
CAATCCAAAACACCAATGAGTCAATATCGAAACCGGTGCAACTAACCTGCATTTTAATATCCCCAACGAAAACTCTACAATTACCATTAAAATTATTTTGCCTGCTGAAAGCCATCTCTGCATGTTCCAAAATTGGATTGCCCCTGGAAACCCATTAAACAATTTATTATTTTTCGTAAATTTATGAAGTTTTTAGAGCGTTACTTTTATGAACAATGCATTAAAGCGGCGGGTAACCAATCCGCTGATAAATTTTCTGGGACGCCGTCGGGCTAATAAACGGTTCACGGATAGTCCAATTATCATTGGCGGATGTGCCAGAACCGGCACCAGCTTACTGGTTTCCATTTTAGCAGCCCATTCCAAAATCTTCGCCTTTCCGGCGGAAACCGGGGTTTTTTCCAACTGGCAATACAACGGCAATTCAAATGATGACTCTCCGGCTTATGTTCCGGAGCGCATGGACCGTCTTCATCGCTATATTCTCAGCCACCCTATTCCCAAAAGTGTGACCCGCTGGTGCGAGAAGACACCCAGTAATGTGCGTCATATCGATAAAATTTTAGCTTATTTCGATAACAAAGTGAAATTTATCCATCTCATTCGCGATGGCAGGGATGTATTAACGTCCCGCCATCCGGAGAACCCCGATGATTACTGGGTATCCCCTGAACGATGGATTGCAGATACCCGTGCCGGAATCGCTTTCAAAGACAATTCCCAGGTATTGACCCTTAAATATGAAGATCTGGTAAAAAATCACCGGCACAGTTTACAAACCATTTGTGAATTTCTTAATGAAGAATTTAATCCGGAATTTATCCACTGGTATGAACATTCCAATGTCCGAAAAAATCGGGCATGGTTTCAACCCTTGCAGCAACTGCATCATGCCTCCATAGGCAAGTGGAAAAAACCGGAGCACAATGAAAGAATAAATCAGATTATGGGCAACAAAGAAGTTGTGCGGCTTCTGGATGAATTAAATTATGACACTCAGTGAACAAAAAAGATTCATAGATAGACATCTTCACCATGACAATATTTTAGCTGTTAAGTTATCCCACTCCTAAAATTTTAGTAAATCTTTACATGAAATCCGGCGGATATAACCTATCCATGTTGATAAATCCCACGCATTTTGATGTTCGATTGCCAATCTTTGTATGATAAAAGACAGAGTCCTTTAAATCTTAAAATTAAAATACATTGCGTGATAAATGTGCAAAGTATAAAACACTAAACGAGCGATCCGATCAAATGGTAACGAATGCAGCCTTGCCGGACAATATTGCATTGGTTATGAGTGGGGGCGGTGCCCGTGCTGCTTATCAGGTCGGTTTTTTGCGGTGTCTGGCAAGCGAATACCCGGAGCTCGGTATCCCCATCATCACCGGTATCTCCGCCGGCGCCATAAACGCCGCCTTTCTGGCCAATCGTCCGGGGAAATTTGCTGATAATATTGAAGCGCTTGCACGGATTTGGTCCGATATCACACCGGAGAAAATCTTCCGGGTGGATTCCCCTTCACTTATCATGAACACCTTAAACTGGATCTACCATCTGATGGCATCGCCTATAGCCAAACCATCTAAAGTAAGAGGGCTGGTCAATACCCAGCCGTTGCGGGACTTTCTCGACCAGCACTTAAAACCGGTGGAAGGTCAACTCACTGGTGTAGAGACTAAATTGAATACCGGCGAATTAAAAGCATTAGCAATATCCACCACCAATTATATGACCGGACAAACCATTACCTGGACCCAGGGTTGTGAGTTACAAAACTGGGAGCGAACCAATCAAGTCGGTCAAAAAACATGGATGACTGTCGAACACATTATGGCGTCTGCAGCAATTCCCATCTTTTTTCCGGCGGTTAAGGTGAACAACCAATGGCATGGCGATGGGGTTATCCGACTGCATGCACCGTTATCCCCGGCAATCCATCTGGGTGCCGACCGAATAATCGCCATATCCACTCGCTATCAACGTCATCGAAAAGAAGCAGACCGCCCGCTTATTGTTAATTATCCCCCACCCGCGCAAATTGCCGGTATTTTAATGAACGCCGTATTCCTCGACCTGTTGGACCTGGACGCAGATCGATTGGCGCAAACAAACCAACTTCTGCAAAAGATTCCTCCGCAGAACAGGGGCGGTCGACGGATCATAAAACTTTTTGCCCTGCGCCCCTCACAAGATTTGGGCAAGATTTCCGGTCAATTTGAGCCGAAATTACCGCGAGTGTTTCGTAGTTTTATGCGCCGACAGGGAACCCGGGAAACATCCAGCCCGGACTGGTTAAGTATGGTTATGTTTCAGCCCGATTACCTTCGTTTTCTGATCGATCTTGGAGAAAAAGATGCCCGGGCAAAACGAACCGAGATTGAAGATTTCCTGACCTGATCAGGGCAACTATTAAATTGGACCGTTGAAAGTGAAATATCATAGAATTACACACGCCAAATTTAAGCTCAATGAAGAAGACTGCCAGTAACGAACCACCTGCAAAAGGAAAGTTGTCTCAATAAAAGTATGTGTGTAAAAATTGTTTGTTGAGCAAAAATATTCATTGCAATCATCAAAATGAAGGCCCTGGTATTGCACTAAAATAATTTAAGTGCTATATTGAAATGTTTAGGGTAACGATGGTTTTGTAAAGAACTGACCTCTTGCCAAACATCAACCGTTAATTGGATAATAAAGGCACCTTACTATGCAACTCAAGATGTTATTGGTTATCTTATTGTTTCCGCTTAGTCTAACGCCCCAGACCAATAATGCCGATATTTGGGAAGCTTTCCGTTATTTTGAGGGATCGTGGGTCGGGCACGAAACCGGTAAGTCCGGTATTGGCAAAGGAGAGCGAACTTACCAATTTATAATGGGTGAACGATACCTGCACTTTAAGAACACTTCTCGTTTTGAGCCGCAAAAGCAGAATCCCAAAGGGGAAGTGCATCAGGATTGGACGTTTTATAGTTATGACGAGGATCGAGATACTTATGTGATGCATCAGTTCAATATTGAGGGCTATGTAAATCAATTTTATCTGGATAGCCTGTCGGCTGATGGGAAATATATGAGGTTTGAACTGGAGACATCCCAAAATGCGCCAAAGGAGTTAAGAGCAAGGATGACTTATACAATAAAGAATGAACATGAATTTGAAGAGGTATTTGCAATGGCTTTTCCAGGCCGGGAATATGCGGTTTGGCTAAGAAATTATTGGAAACGTGTGGAAATGAAAACAACCAATTAACTGTCGCTTGCTGTCTATAATTTTATTTTAACCCGGCTCGGGTTACCATGAAGAATACCGTAAACTTTACCTGTTGACAATTTAAAGGAGCATAAGATGTCTATAATCGGCGATATAATATCGGTAGCAAAAGAAATAAGAGGTTATAAAGAGCGCTTTACAGATGCCAAACAAGAAAGAAGAGCGGATATAGGGAATTATTTTTCTTCGATAAGCGCCTGCCTGGAAGGGACCTATGAATCTCTCAAGAAAGATGAGATTCCCCACATGCGATGTGCTGAAATGGAAACATATGCAAATTTACTACCGGTAACCCTGGGTGAAGACATCGGAAAAGATAAGGCTGAAGAACTTTCCAACCGACTATTACGGTCACATGAAGTGGAACTTTTGTGGAGCGAGTTTAATTCGGACCCGGAAGCTAAAAAGGAGCTACCCAAAATCGCCGAAGCCGCAGGTGTTTTCGCAGCATTGGCGACTTCTGTTAAAGCCGGCCTGGACATGTAATATCCCGATAAACCTCGGACTGCTGGCATTAAGTGTAAATTAAAATATTCCGAATTATAAAACCATGATCGAAAAATTTATCCGGCAAATAGATAAAAATTCCCCATTTCTCTTCTTACCGGAAAGAAGGAAATTTGATGGATTTGAAGCCGGATTTTACCGTTCATCCTTGGCAAACTCGGATTATCCCATAATGTTGAAAAAATGTTCAGTTCGCTAACTGTCATGTTTGATCGACTCTAACTATACCGAAATCCGGCGCACATGAGTGGTCATCTTCAAAGAATGAGATAATTGAAAAGACCCTCATCTTACCATTTTCTTTAGTGATCTGCAAAGCACATCATTTAGAATTTTATAGAGGAATTTACTAAACCTATGGTCAAGAGCTATCAACATTGTATTCAGAGAGAGGTACAAACACATGAAGTATGAGGGATTTATTTGGGCAGGACTACTTGTTGAAGATTTAGAGAATGCTGTTTCGTTCTATCGGGAGGTGATCGGTTTGCCACTGCTGGGTGAGGGCAAGGAATGGGCACATCTTAATGCCGGCAATGGGGCTATGTTTGAATTGATGACCGGCGGGAAAGCTTCGGACAAGCCAAAGGGATCCGATGACCAACCCATTATCTTAGGCTTGAGGGTAGCAAACCTCGATAACCCCATCAAAGAATTGAAACAGAAAAATGTTAATTTCATCAGCGAGGTAGGAGAATTTGAAGATACCAGATGGATACATTTTGCAGATCCCGAAGGTAACCGGCTGGAGATAAAAGAAGTGCCAATTAACCACCCAAAATGAAATTCGGGTTTTCTGTATAACCACCCTTTTAAGATTCGGTGCATGAGAAAGCAGGCGGTGCTGTTGATTTTTTTGACCCACATCATTTACATGTATAAATTTTTAATATTTATTGGACTAAATTGGTAACGCCGATACACCCGATACGACGATGAATCATTTTTAACAAAAACTCATCATGAAAGGATGCTTATGAAAAAATATATATTGATTTTATTAATGCTCATATTTGGCTATCAATTGGCGGATGCACAAATAATTGATATGCATCTGCATGGATATACAGAGGAGGACTATTGGGGAGACAAAACTCATCCAACCGGTATAGAATCACCCGAATCCGCAAAAGAACATTTGGACAAAACAATTCAGTTATTAGACAAACACCAAATTGAGTATGCGGTGGTAAGCGGTTCAATCGAAAGTCTGGAATTGTGGACAAATGCCGATCCACGATTTATCCCCGGATATCAGGAACCGGAAACAGGAAAATTACCAGCTATCGATCGCTTTGAAGAATTAGTGAAATCAGGAAAGATCAAAATTTTTGGTGAAATAACCGCGGTTTACCGGGGCAGGACGTTAAATGATCCAATCTATCGACCTTATTTGGAGATTTGCGAAAAATATGGAATTCCTGTTGCTTATCATACAGGCGGCGGCCCTCCCATGACCCCCTATGATCCCTGTTGTCCGGATTTCAGAATCGCTTTGGGTGATCCGCTTCTAATTGAAGATGTGTTAGTGCGATACCCAAAATTGAAGATTTA
This sequence comes from uncultured Calditrichaceae bacterium, assembly GCA_964627635.1. Lineage (GTDB taxonomy): Bacteria > Calditrichota > Calditrichia > RBG-13-44-9 > RBG-13-44-9 > CAZVKP01. Next base: position 5,345 of record CAZVKP010000128.1, read on the forward strand.
TTTAATGCATGGCGGAGAAGTATTCTTCGAGCATGCGGTGAGAATGATGTCGCTGTATCGACATTTGTATATCGATCTGGGAGTTCTCCTCTGGGCTGATCCCATAGTAAAGAATTATGCTGTCCGGCTGCTCAAACTGGCAAAAACTGCCGGAGTGCTGGATCGGGTGATGTTCGGTTCGGACCAGATGGTGTGGCCGGGCGCGATTACCCGTTCAATTGAATTTCTGAATTCTATGGACTTCTTAACCGACGCCGAAAAAGAAATGATACTCTACAAGAATGCCAAAAAGTTCCTGGGACTTAAGGACTGAGGATGTATAACCTTAACAAAAACAGGCCAGTGTGTGAATCAATTCAAACAAAAGGTACTCAGTATAATTTTAGAATCAAATTTATATTGCCAAATGAATCTTATAGGATCAAAAATATGAACCTCTTATTAATGGTTTCTTTATTTGGGATCATCTCGGAATTTACGCTTGCTTACCTAAAAAGGTTTTCGATTAATGCCGAGGATTTGGATAAATCTTCCTAAAAACACTCTGGCTGACAATTGGAATATGTATTACAATCGGCGTTTATCTGGGGAATACCGAATTCGGATCCATCAAAATTTATGCGGAAGAGGGATATGTTAGCGGCATAATTTTAATACTTCTGGGATTACTGCTGAGATGGATTGCGATATTTCAATTGAAAAACACTTTACTGTGAATGTAGCCATTAACAACGATCACCAACTGATTCAAACTGACCTGTACAAATATATCCGGCATCCGGATTATACCGGAAGTTTATTATTTTTTTTAGGATTGGGACTGGCGTTGATGAACTGGTTAAGTCTATTAATTATATTCATTTGAAACACTAAGATAAATTGTAGCTTGTAAGCGCATATCAGAACTTCAGCGTAAATTAATGGGCTTGGGATGGTAAACGCTGTTCCAGGACAGATGAATGCTTGTTCGTCTAAATTTTCAATTATACATAAGCGAATGGAGAGAATATGGATAGAGCACAACTTCTGAAACGACTCAACAAAGCATGGGAGGAACTCAAAGCATCATATCAGGGACTGTCTGAAGCAGAGCTGCTGGAAGCTGGTGTCACGGGCACCTGGTCGGTCAGAGATATCATTGCACACGTAACGTGGTGGGAAGAGGAGGCACTTACCCATTTGCCGCTCATCCTCGCGGGAGGGCGGCCGCCGAAGTATTCCGTAAAGTATGGCGGTATCGATGCATTCAACGCCCGGATGACCAAGCTGAAAAGTAACCTGTCGCTCTCTGAGGTGCTAAAGCTTCGTGAGCAAACGCATCGCCGTTTAATTGACTTTTTACAAAGCGTGCCGGAAGAACAGATTGCGCGGGAGACACGTTTTCGGCGTCGTCTGCGTTTTGATACCTACGGTCATTATGCGAAGCACGCAGAAGCGATACGGAAATGGCGAGAGCGGAGGTTAACGGAATAAGGGACACAATCGTTGTCACCAACAGCATATTAAAAACTCAAGACCCCTCGTCTGAGATCGCCAGTGTTCGCATCTGCGATGCCAAGCTTGAGGGCTTGGAAACCATGTTTGAATTAAAACAAGTTGATGTAGAACAAGCAACATCTCTTTATACGCAATACTTGACGGAAATTCCCCTCGTTTGAAAATGGCACACGGATAGTGGCTTTTTATCCCTCCTCCGAAGTTCATAAAACGAAGTGTTCTTTACAGCGGTGAGCTAATTTTGATTCGCTAACATTTGGCGGTATCGGGCTGCCATTTGCGGACGATCCCATTTCTCATACAATGCAGTCAGGCTGCGGATGGTTCTGTTGATGGAATTTTCACTGGTATCCTCCACAGACTTTAAAATATCGTAAACGTCAAGCAGAAGTGCTTCCGCCAGTTTAAATTTTTTTAGCTTGTCCAAGCAAATTCCCAAATGAAGTTTGGCTTCCGCCGTCAAAGGATGATTCTCCGAAAAAGTCTTTATGCGTATATTCATGCCCTCTCTCAAATATCTTTCTGCTTCCGCGGCACGTCCTAATTTAACAAGCGTTCTCCCCAAATAAATCAGAGAGTTAGCCAGTAGTAAGTGATCGTCCGGCAGTTCGCTTCGTGCCAGATTTATGGATTTCCGGAATCCGTTTTCCGCTGAATCGAACCGCCCCTGTTCGAAATGGGAAACCGCCAGATTGTGCATTGGGTGAATAAGCTGCGGGTGGCTCTCTCCAAAAATTTGTTTATGAAGGAGAAGCGATTCCCGAAAGAGGGAATCTGCGCCTTCATAATTGCCTTTCTGTTTTTTTAAGCGGGCAAGGTTGTTCATTATCACCGGTATGTCCGGTGTTGGTTCCTGATTAATCTTTCTCAGAATATCCAGTACCTTCTCATACAGTTTACGGTATACTGTTAGCGTGTCTAAATTGGGGTGCTTCAATTTATCAATCTTCAGCGATTTTCATCAGGTTAATCACCTGCAAAATCAAAATTCTCCCATTTAATATTTTTGGGGGTGCACATATAATATATCTCAACTTAATAACAACTTAAACAGACCATTTATTTTGTGCTTAAAACCGGCGGTTACCGCCACCTCGTCTCCCTTTTCCCTTACGTCGGTCTTTTTGTGGCCGGGCTTCATTTACAATGATATGGCGCCCTTTAATTTCCTTACCATCCAACTCTTTCATGGCATTCTGTGCTTCCGAATTATTTTGCATCTCAATAAAACCAAAACCTCTGGATTCACCAGTGTATTTGTCGGTAATCACTTTTGCAGAGTCTACTTTACCATAGGCTTCAAATTCTGATTTTAATTCATCCTCAGATACGTCAAATGCTAAATTACCAATATAAATATTCATATCTTATCTCCTTTCGCTAAAAAAACGTATGTC
>CAZVKP010000129.1:0-8187 GCA_964627635.1 uncultured Calditrichaceae bacterium
GAAGGAAATATTATCCAAATTTCAAACGGTGAATCAAGAATTGGAAAACTCGGGCTATCATACTCAAATTAATTTTGATTCCACTCAGACCATGCTGTTTTATCAAGCAAAAGATGAGGCTCGGGCGAGGATTGAGGCTGATGACAGTCAATTTCTTATTCGTCATCCGAAGGATCCCTATAAAATTTCTGAAGAAGAATTATCAAGTCAGGTAGAAAAATGTCCGGAACACTTTTCTCCCAATGTCGCACTGCGTTTAATCTATCAGGATGTTTTGTTACCCACTGCTGCCTACATTGGCGGGCCATCAGAGATCAGCTATTTGGCGCAATTAAAACCACTCTATAATATTTATAATATGAATCAACCAATTTTTTATCCGAGAACCAGAATTAGTTTGGTTGAGCATAAAATTCAAAAGTTAATTCGAAAATATGAGCTGGAATTTCATGAGATATTTAAATATAGAGATAAATTGTCAAGTAACCTGGTTGGGCAAACCACCAAACAGCAATTGGAAAAACAAATAGAAAATGCCAGAGATGGTCTTTACAAAATATTCGAAGAATTGGGAACGGCGATTCAAGAAGTTGATGACACATTAGAGCCAACGGTGGAGAAAAGTAGAGGACAGATTGACAATGCGATTAATAAGCTGCAAAAAAAAGCAGAACAGGCAATGGAACGAAAATTGGATACTGAAATTAGACAATTAAATAAGATTGCAGTAAACTTATTTCCGGAAGGAAAAAATCAGGAAAGACAATTAAATATTATTTATTATTTGATTAAATATGGTCCTGATTTTATTAAAAAATTACAAGATAGTATCTTAATAGATGAGCCTGATCATCAATTGATTTTTGTCTGACCACATTTAAGAGAATTCAAGTTTAATATTGATTAAAATGAAAATTTACTGATATGGATATTGAGGGAAATATGACACCTATGCAATATAAAGATATTACCCTAACCTTGATTTTAAATCGAAAATATAAATAATATTTATGAATGTCGGTAATCAGTATTAGTGGAAAAGAAATAAAACAATTTGTGCTTAAAAGTGCAATAAAATTAAGTCTTTGGAAAATTATTTAAAATAAATTTCATGAAATATAATGTAATGGCAATTAGTTTTTAATTTTTTTAAAAATTGTAGATTTTTGATTTTAAAGTGTGTTAAGAAATGCGAATAATTTATGTTTTAGTTTTTTTGACATGTTATCCTTTATTTGTTTTCAATGGGATGATAAACTTTGCCTGTGCTCAAAATTTCGAAAAGTTAGACTATCCTCAAATTTTACAGAATATTGATGAAGATAAGTGGCAGTTAACAGGAAATCACACTGTTTTATCGCCGGACAAAAATATATTTCCCGATAGAGAGCCTTCTGAAAAATTAGATGATTATGATTTTAATTATGGAATTAGAAATCAACTTTTAAATATGGAGGATAGCCTCCATTTTAATATCTCTTTGTTCAAATTTGATGAGCAAGTGTTGGCTTTTGGTTTTTATTCCGTCGAAAAAGCACCATCTCTGAGTTTTGAAAAAATTGGATTTGAATCTTATTTATCCGGGACGATGATAAGGAGTTGGTATGGAGAATACGTGTTATTTGCTAACTCGCGGGATACTGTTTTAGTAACTCAGAATCATTTAAAAGAGTTAGCAAAGATGGTTATTGATAACATACCTGATCAGAAAAAAGATACCCCAATTCTTGATTCATTTCCTGAGAGTGATTTAGTAAAACATTCTAAAAAGTTTTACACACAGAATTGGTTAGCTCAGGACTACTTTAAAAATGTGTACTATGCAGATTATTATACGCAAAGAGGATATTCAAGAATTTTTATAATCGATAATGGATATACCGCTGCTGCGGACAGCAATTTCTGGAAATATCATAGTTTTATGAATAAGAATGCTGTGTTATTACCCAATGAACTAAAGTTGTCAACTGATTACTATATTGTGGATGACCCTTTGTGGGGAAAAACAATTTTGGCAAAAAAGAACCAAATAATTTATGGCATACTGGATTATCATGATGTTGAGTGGACGGAAAATAGATTGGAGGAACTACTGGAGCGTTTAAAGAAACATAAAATTGTGAAACGCGGTTAACAAAAAAGAGCTGCATTAATTCAGATTTTTCATGAATTTTATATATCCCGACAACAATAGCCATAATTTTGATGAATCTTTAAAATATGCATTTAATTTTATTTTGCAAACCAATGGATGGTTTGCCGGTAATTTTGAAATAGAACCGGCAATATACCTGCAAATAACATCGGACAATGAAGTCAATATTTCTCATGTAAATGATTATAATATTAAAATTAACTTTCCCCATAATTGGATTCAGGATATTTGTTCTGCTTTGAGCTTCCAAGAAAATTTTGTATCAAAAATATCGGCAGAAGATTTATTAACACCATTTTTAGATCAACGATGTTACAAAATTCATACTTCAGTAATTGAGCATTTTAAATTAAAAAAAAATCCATTTATTTATAAAAAGCAGTGGCCTCAAGGAAAGCCATTTGCAGTTAGCTTAACGCACGATGTTGATCTGACGCGCAAATATGGCATAAAAAGTTTGAGCAAAACTATCTATCTGTTCGACTGGCAAAAAGTAAAACCGGGTTTACAAGAAGTTTTGTCATCCCAAAACAGTTACTGGACATTCCCTGAACTTTTACGGCTTTACAGAGAGAGTGAATGGAAAGCGACTTTTTTCTTCCTTGCACGTGGTAGAGAAGGATTGAGTTATCGATATAATATTAATACTCAAAAATTTAAAAATCTTTTTAGTGAAATATTAAACGGTAATCATGAAATTGGACTTCATACCAGCAAGTTTGCATTCGACTATCCGGAACGCATCATTCAGGAGAAACAAAGATTAGAAAAGATTCTCAAGTTGCCGGTAAATGGTGTTCGTCAACACTATCTCCGTTTGACATTTCCCACTGCATTTCAAAATTTTCAGGATGCTCATTTTGCTTATGACTCGTCTTGCGGATTTAATGAACTAATGGGATTTCGAACTGGTACAAGCTTTCCGTTTCAGTCCTGGAACCCGAATACAGATAATTTTCTTAATTTGACTGAAGTTCCCTTTTCGGTGATGGATTATTCCTGGATTGAAAATCATGAAGATGATAAGATTAAATGGAAGCGCTTTATAAAAATTGCCGATTCTGTGAAACAAGTGAATGGATTGCTTAATATCTTGTGGCATCCCAGCAATCTTGCAGAAAAACCCTATGATAAATATTGGGATCAATTAATTGAGTGGCTAATGCAGCAAGATTTCTATCAGGCCACCTTAAACGAACTTGTGCATTGGTGGAAAATACGGGGCGAAATAGAATTAACCGGAATGAACTGGAAAAATGAGCAACTCAAACTAAATTTATCAAGTCCGGAACCTGTTGAAAATTTAACACTTGGCTTCATTTTTCCCAAGCGAATTCGCTCAGAAGATTCAAATCTTATTATTCGGGAAAACAATGGAGAGTTTGTTCTGACAATAAAAAAATTAAATCGTGGTGAAAATTCAATATTTATAAATTACGGATAATATTTACAAAAATATTTTTTTGCTGTTTTTATTTACCGTGATTTGAAAAACTTAAAATGATGTATCTGAAATTATTGATACATTTGTAATGTTTTAATCTTACCTAAAATGTTAAAGCCAGAAAAAATTATTCTTTTATTTTTAATATTTCTTTAACTTTGCTCACAATTTCGTTGACCTGGAATGGTTTGCGCAAAAACCCGATTGCCCCTTTTCTTAACATATCCTCCAAATCTTCCCGTTGAGAGTATCCGCTAATGATGAAAATTTTCTGTTGTGAATTAATTTTTCGAATTTCCTCAAAAGCTGCTCTTCCATCCAGAACGGGCATCACCATGTCAAGAACGACTAAATCTATTTCCTCTTTAAATCGTTGGAATACATCTACACCGTCCCTGCCATTACCTGCAGTGTAAACCTTTAATCCATTCATTTCCATAATTTCTCTCAACATGCTTCGGATGTTGTATTCATCATCAACAACCAGTACCGTGGGCTGTTTCTTAGTTTCTTCTTTAGGTATTGATTGCTTTTCCACTGCAAATGTTTCCATAAATTTTTCCTCCTTGATGGGTAAGTAAATATGAATATTTGTAAATTGTTCATATTTACTATCAATAAAAATTCGACCTTTCATATCCCTAATAATATTATATGCAATAAACAATCCCAGCCCCACTCCCTCGTTCTTAACACGTGTGGAGTAGAATGGCTTGAAAACTTGAGTTAATGATTTTTCCGGAATTCCGCATCCATTATCCTGTATAGATAATTCGAGATACTCTCCTGCATCCAGATAAAACTTGTTATCGGCAACTAAACCATCTTTCTCTTGATAGAGAATATTTGTCGAAAACTGAATTTGAGGATTTTTATTATTCTCTAAAGCCTGGATGCTATTTTCGAGTAATATTTTTAATAACTGTCTTAATCTGAGTGGATAAAATTCTATTTCTTTAATACCGGGATTCAGGTTGTACTTAATTTTTATGTGGTTGGGGATCTCTTTTTTGCGCGATTCAATAAACGAACGGATAACTTTATTCAGGTTTCCGTGTTCGGGTTTTTCAAAATCCTCTAAATCGTAATTGAGAAATTTTTGGATTAAATTAGAAGACCTCTTAGTACTTTTTTCAACTGCTTCCAAATTCTTTTGAAATTTATGATCTTTTGGTAATTGTGTTCTTAACAAACTGATATTTGGTACAATTGTAGATAACAAATTATTAAAATTCCCTATAAGAGTTCGGGAGAATTGATCCAATTCATCCATCATTTCATTGCGACGGGCATAAAAATCTTTATAGTAAATTTGGGTAATCTCTAAAGCAAAAATGAGTACCAAATTGAAATTATTTTGAAGGTTAATCGGTGTGATGAAAAATTCCAGGATTGATTCATGCCTGTTAGTCGGATAGATGGGCGACCGAAAATATTGAATTTCGTCTTCTTCCGCTTCACCAAGAACTTTTTGAAATGCGGATCGATATGCTTTCGGTATAATTTCGGTAAATTTCTCGCCGATTATTCTTTCTTCTTCAAATTTGAGATTTTTAATCGCAGTGGTATTTGTATGCAGAATTATACCTCGTGGATCTAAAGTAAAAATGTAGAGAGGCCCCTTCTCAAAATATTCTGAATATTTAACCTCTTCCAGCATTTTTCTTAAGCGGAATTGTTTAAATAGACGGGTTTTCAGTTTTGCAAAATAATAATGCTGATAAATGAGAAGTGAAATTATACCGACAATAAGATTGACAAAAGATTGGTCGTGGAGTTCAAAAGCATTGTGGTGTCTCACAAGTACCCCTAATCCGTGATAATTCCCGCGAATTTTTACCGGGAATAAAATGAGGGACTTGGCACTCAACATATCCCATTCTATTTCTCCATCTGAAAATTGCCTTACATCGGAGATCAGATAAGCTAATTCCCTTTCTCTCACAATTGAATGAATGATTTCCAATTCCGGTTTTTTAATAAATTCTCTATATGTGTCAATATACTCGGTTTCTTTAGAGATAACAGTGTATTCCGGATCTTCGTCTTTTAATTTGAATGCAATAAATCCGTGATCGAAATTTATATTTTGCTGCAAAAAGTCAAATATTGTGTTCATTAACTTATCGGAATTTTTATAGCTCATAATGTTCCGCTGAAAATCCACTAATTCCGATAAGATACTGATTTGTTTCACAAAGGAATTAAAATTGCTTTCTAAGGTATCTAAAGTTGTTTTAACATATTGTTCTAAAACTTCTAATTCATTCGAGATGTTCTTCAATTCAGAGAATACTTCTGAATTTTTCTCCATTTGTTTTATAGAGTTAATAATATCTTCAATGTGTTGAATTATATTTGTTTGGATTTTCATATTTTTCCTACTTCAAACAACTGGAGGTAATTTTCCTGCTCGTTAATTTCGTTCTCGATAATTTCAATCAAATCCGTTACTTCGGTATCCGAAAGTGAAAAATAATTCGTAAAGTGAGGGTCTAATTGTATTAGGGATGCAATATCCCTCTGTTCCATTTCAACAAGATGTGCAAGTAAATTGCCCAAATATACCAACCTCACCCATGAACCGGAATCGTAAGTCATTTCAAATTCATCCGGAGAATGATGATTCTTTGCCATCAATACAATAGATGAGGGCAAATTCCAACGCTCTAAAAGTTCGGACCCAACGTCAGCATGATTAAAACCAAAGAATTTTTGTTCGATATCCACTAATCTCTTTGACTCTTTTTTACTTTTTTCCAAAACAAAATAATAATCTTTATTTAAGGTCTTTAAAATAGCTAATTTTCCAATATCATGCAATAAGCCTCCAATATATAATAAGTCTTTATCCTCAGGATTATACTGCTCTGCGAGACATTTCATGGTAAAGCCTGTGATAAGAGAATGTCTCCAGAGGTCCTTTACACTGAAGAAGTTATTTGCTTTAAATCCCTTGTAAAGACTGTAAATTGAAAGGGATACTGCAATATCTCTTAATAAATTGAATCCTAATATAACAATTGCTCTATCCAGAGAATAAATAGTACGCGGGTAGTTGAAATAACTTGAATTAGCAACCCGCAACACTTGTGAAGATAAGCTTTGATCCGAAGATATAAGTTTTACTAAACGGGGTATGGGAATTTCATTATCCGCACAAAGTTGTATCACCTGGAATGCAAGCGTATTTATTGTTGGTAATTTTTCTATTTTCTCAACAACTTGATCAATAGAATTGGACATTGTTTCCTCGTAACTGATTTATTTTCTAAAAACCACAGTACTATTAATAATATCGAAAAAAAATGATTTAACTTAATTGAAAATTTTAAATTTATGGCAAGAAAATGAGTTTGATTCGGAAATTCTGTTAGCAAATTGGTGAAAGAAACGGAAAAAGTATTTAATCTAAGGCACTGACCATTTTGAAGTGCTGTATAAAATAGGCGGATTTGCCCTGATTTGACGAGTAAATGTTAATTTTAAAATCCAGTAAACAACGTTTTGTATATGACTAATAAGACAACGCCCGGGAAAAGCCGATGAAAAAGGAAGCTCCTTTATACTCTTGGTTTTCTCCCAGTGGATGAAGAAATCGGAAAAAGTTATATCTCACATCAAAAGAAAGCGCCCACTCTTCCTGCCATAGATAGTCGATGCCGGCGCCGATAAAACCACCTCCGCCAATCTCGGCTGAAATTGTTCCCAATGTATTGAAGAAATTATTACCCTGGGGAAAATATAGTCCCATAGTTGGTCCAAAACCAGCAATCAAATATGGAACCACGCTTCCAATTTCTGCTTGATCTACAAGATGGAATTTTAGGTTTAAAAGGAATGGTAAGAATAAGGCTTGGCTATTGGGTTGTAAATTTCTATACAATTCTCTCGTGTTTTGGTTGGATGTAATAATCCGATTCAATTGAGCAGAAAAGCCCCATACCATTCGGTTGTTACCGGATCTAAAAAGTGAAGTGGAAATTCCTTCATAGTTATTAGCATATTGAATCTTTCCAAGAAAATTCTTTTTATAAAATCTCTGGTAATGAGTGAAATGATTTTGGAACATTACCTGTTTTGTCTTATCAATTGTGGATTGAGGAGGGTACATTCTATTTTCTGGTTTAAACGGAACAGCTTGACCAAAGAGACCGGAGGTTACAAAAATAATTCCCATGAAAATTGAAATGACCTGTTTCATGTTATTCTCCTATAATTCATATTTTTGAGCTTTATTTCTAAGGGTACGTAACGTAAACCCCAATTTTTTAGCGGCATGTGTTTTATTTCCATTACTCTCAGCCAAAGCCTGGCGGATAATTTCTCTTTCGCAATAGTCTAATCTTTCCCGAAAACTAAGGTCGGCGTCCAAACCCATTTGACTTAGAAAATTCACCTGACCTTGTTTTTCAGATTGAATATATGCAGGAAAATCTTTAACTTGAATTAAATCGGATTCTGCCATAACCACGGCATTTTCGATGGCATTCTCTAATTCCCGAACATTCCCCGGCCAGTGGTATTGTGTTAATAAATCTCGTGCATCTTCGGTAGTTCCTTTAATTTCCCTATTATTTTTTTGTAC
>CAZVKP010000130.1:0-3080 GCA_964627635.1 uncultured Calditrichaceae bacterium
TTTAGGGCGACAAGTATCGTAATAACAATACGCTTCGACTGAGCCTATGACGAAGGGTTCAACCTGACAAGACGCCACCTATCCTGACGTTTTGGACAGCCTCAAAGAGATGATGAACTTCTTGGGTCTTCAACTCCCACGGTCAATCCGACAAGTCGGGATTAACCCTGAGCCTGATGTGTGAGCGCTTCGCGGTAACTTAGGGCTTTATTTATTTGACAGGATAACAGGATACACAAGATAAAAAACATCCTGTTAATCATTGGAAAAGTTAATTGAATTAACTTACCGGTAATTGTCTAACTGTGGGATTTATCTCAACTTTTCTTTCTCCAAAATTAATTATCAATCCAACATTCTTTCCGGTCGCAGTGAGATAGTTTACCAATTGCACCTCATGAGTTTTAACCACTCGCCTAACTGACTTTAATTCCAGAATAACGGCATCTTCAACCAAGATATCAACGAGAAACTCCCCCACAACCGCAGTGTCATAATAAACAGTAATGGGATGCTGAGCTTTGGCTTCCAGACCCGCTTTTTTTAGTTCGATCATTAAGCACTTTTCATACACTGATTCTAAAAAGCCAAATCCCATCTTATTATGAATTTGATAAGCACAGCCGATGATCTTCTCAGTCAAGTTCTTGTGTTCCATAATTACAACCTCCATTAGGTTATGATAAGGATTTTGATTTACTGGATTTAATTTTTTATCTCATCCTGTTCACCCTGTGGCATAATACCTGCATTCAACCGATAAAATAAGTTTCGATTCTATTCCACAGAGTGAATCTTGCTTATCCAGTCAAAAATTTATATCATCGTATTTATGAAATAATGTACTAAGTTGGACATATTAATTCTGGCTTTATGAGATAGATTGAATAAAAAAATGGATTATATTTTTAGCACCGATATGAAATTATAAAGAAATACAACTATCAATAGCGAGTTAAAAATCCCTGGTATTTTATACAGAAAGCCCATTTAGGATCAAACAAGCAGGAGGAGCAGCTTTAGGTGATCATTTCTCAATTAATCGCGAAAATAGACCACTCCTGCCTGCAAATCCCTATAATTTATTCTTTCTGGCAGAGACATTTACATCCCCTCTTTCGAAAATTTTTATTTACTAAAAATTTAAATTATTGAATTTGTAATTTTAAATTAGTAAACTATAAATAATAAAACATTTGGTATAATATGAAAGAAATTAGCTACCAATTCAGAGACAAATTAAACCAAATTTTGGGTGGTTTCTCTCATAATTATTGCTACCAATGCGGAGCCTGCGTGGCAGATTGCCCCGCACATAATGTTTTACCAGATTTTAATCCCAGGACCATTATTCTGAAAACATTGTATGGATATGAGGAGCTTATAAATACAGATTCTATTATCTGGAATTGCACCAATTGTTATAATTGCCATGAGAGATGCCCACAAAATGTTAGTCCTATTGAAGTGATTATTGCACTTAAAAATATGGCGAGTCAAAATAATGCCCACCCAAAAAACTACGATCAACTCATAGAAAGAGTGAGAAAAACCGGATCCACTGTCACCGCTACCAGCCTCTCTGCTAAAAGGCGTCAAGAACTGAATCTTCCGGAATTTCAAATGGATTGTTTAGAAGATCTTCAATCGATCATAAAATCCAGGAGATAATATGAAAATTATACCATTTTGGGGATGTATGATTCCGCTAAAATATCCCCAAATGGAAAAAGCCGTTCGATTTTCTATGGAGAAATTGGGAATTGAGTTAATCGAAGAGCCAAAATTTAGCTGCTGCCCGGATCCCATTTATTTCAAAGCGATGGACAAAATAACCTGGATGACTGTAGCAGCCAGAAATCTGACGCTGGCTGAAGAAAAAGGATTGGAAGTCGTCACCATGTGTAGTGGTTGTACTTCCACCTTGTGCGAAGTTAATCATCATTTAAAAAGTGATTCGGAATTGCGTGAGAAAGTGAATGAAAATCTAGCTGAGGTAAACAGAGAATTTAAAGGTAATATCAATGTACGACATATAGTTACCTTATTACGGGATGAGATAGGCTTACAGAAAATTCAGGATTCAATTGTTAATCCTCTTCAAGATTTAAAAGTTGCCATACATTATGGATGCCATCTGCTTAAACCCAGTGAAATTATGGAAGTTGATGATCCGGTGGTCCCAACAATATTGGCCGAATTAATTTCCGCGACCGGTGCTGAACCGGTAAATCATCAAGACTATTTATTGTGTTGCGGGAAGGCATGTAAAGATATAAAAATTACTTTAAACATGAGTCATAATGTATTTCAATCTGTTAAAAACTCCGGCGCAGATTGTTTGGGCTTAATTTGTCCTACCTGTTTTGATTCATTTGATGTTGGGCAACTTCGTATTTCCAGAGAGTTTAATAAAAGTTTTGAAATTCCGGTTGTGTATTTTTTTCAGCTTTTGGCGTTAGCGCAAGGTGCTGGTTTAGAAGATGTCGGATTACATTTTCACAAAATAATGCCGTCTGAATTTCAAAATAAGTTGGCTGCTCCTCAGGCAGTTACTTAATTATACTAAGATCTCAGGATATTGGGCGGATGAGATTTTGAATGGCACCCCACGCCATTTTACGGTGGTAAACAAATTGATTCCAGAGCCAAAGAGAACCGCACTCTTTATCCTCAACATAGGGATTGAATTTTGAGGCTATTATCCCTAAAGTCTCCGGGTAGATTTCATCTTCTGCACTGATACTCAAGCGATATAAATATCGGAAATGCTGCAAAAATAATAAAGATGATTTTATATGCTTCCACTCCTCAGTAAGAGCACTGTTTTTGGAATAGAATTCCGCAATCAGATCATAGGGATTTGTTTCAAGTAACCCATAAATAACCTTATATATCAGTATAACCATTTCAATGTCCCGTAATCCGCCTGTGCATTCTTTAATATTTGCACACTTTTGATTAAAAAAGACTGTGGATTTATGTCGTTTAGAAATTTCCTCAATCATCTGCTGCACATAGGCTTGTGATTTGGATAAAATGCATTCCGATATTATTTCTTCTGTAAATTTTTTATGAAG
>CAZVKP010000130.1:3090-8180 GCA_964627635.1 uncultured Calditrichaceae bacterium
TGAAGATCACGATCACCAACAATTAGTCTGGCTTCTAATAACTGGGACTTATCAATGAAACTATCCGAATATTCGGAAAGCATCAACTCTTTAAGATCCTTAAAGGGACAAATATACTCCCCAAAATGTTGACTAAATCGAAAATGCGGCAGTGTTCCCCTTTTTATCATTTCAGTGTTCATCAAAGCGATGATTTCACGATGAAGTTGCATTTCAGCTTTACTTTTAGCACTTGAGATTACAATAATATCAAAATCATCATCAAAAGCTTGCTCACGCCCATTGCCTCCACTGGCATAAATCGCCAGCGTATCCACTGATTGGGATTTTCCACCACCATTTTGAATGGATTGCTTTAAACACAACTGAAAAAGTTCCCGCATATAATTTTCAACAAGGCTGGTAAATTGTTCGTTAATTCTATGAACAGGTGCTCCTTGAAATGTCTCCAAACCAATTTGCAGAAACTTAAGATCATAGTAAGTACCTAAAAGGTTTTTCTTTTCCGCTACATCAGAGACGAAAGAGAGTTGCATGAAGATCTTATCACAGACTTTTTCAAGTAATTCCGGATGTCTGATGTAACAACTATATTCAGTTAGTCGATCATAAACGTTAGTGATGACCCGCTTAAAATAATAACTGCAACAACTGATAAGATTTAAAAGCGCCGCTAGATTTTTCTGATAATTTCCCCAGGGCTCTCTCAAAGTTTTTTGAAAAACAATTTTTTTCAACTTATTTAGATTTTCAGCATTGCATAATTGAAACGATCTGCAAATTAATTGAGGATCTTTGTGAAATAATGAAATCAATTTTAACAAAAATTCTGATCTCTGTTTATTTTTGGAGAGGTAAAGCGACAGGAAGTTATTCAATAACTCTCGTTCTTTTATGAAAAATTGATTATTAATTGCGGAACAGAACTTGAAAATAAATTCGGGTTGATCTTGTGCCCAATCAGCAAGTTTAATTAATATTTTTTGTTGATCTTCATCGTTTATCCTCTTGATTTCTTTTAAAATTCTTGTGGTAAAATTTGAGGAATAATTTTCCATTAATAAAAAAATATCATCCCAAAAATGTGTCATTTTAAAAAATTTCAATCGTTGACAAAATGATTCTAAAATATGCTTATTCGCAGATTGTTTTAAGATTAGCTTACTAAAAACCGAGTGTTTACGTAGATGTACGGTTAAATCTTTAATGAAAACAGGGAGCACATTATTCAAATTCCGAACAGCATCCTGGTAATCCTGCAGGAGTTGAGATGATGCAGAATGCGGTCCGTGATTCCGATAAAGGAGACAAACAGCAACATGTTCTAATTTATCAGATATTACCGGATCGGATACTAAAATGTATTCTTCCTGCACCGCTAACTGTTGGTAGAGATACCTGAAAATTTCCAAAAAAGATATGCTGTTTTGAAGAATATGAAATTCTTTTTTAAGATCAGGTTGAATGTGCTTCAGTCTCCGAAGTATTCTCCATGGATTCACTTCTCTGACATTATATCGTGTTTTATAAGCATAAATTAAATTCTTTATTATTCGAAGCCCATCGTGTTTTGGGTGTATGAAAGAGGGGTCCAGGGGCATAAATGATAGATCGACAATCTCACCCAATATTCCTCTTAAATAACCTTCATGGTAGCGATTTGATTTTCCATCAAAATAATATCGACTGATAATCTTATTTTGAAATTCCTCAAAAAGGGATCGGCTGCCAATAATCCTGGCTGCACCAAGCATTTCTGTTAAAATAACAAAATTGCCGATCTCATCTTTTAATAGCTGGTCGTATTCATTGATGGAAGCTGAATATGCTTCCTCCCCCACATGTTCGGAAAGGTGAAAATGAAAATTACTGGCATAACGGATCATCTGCATATTCATTTTGCCAATAATTCTATTAAGTGCTTCCCGGTTTCCGCATCCTTCATCAATGATTCCCACGTCGATATCATCTTGATCGGAACGAGTGCCCACACCCGTAATTACAAACCGAATTTGTTGTTTCTCGTCTGAGAAGTATTTTAATAAATGGTGCATGTATGCGGCACTTAAACGCCTGAAATACAATCCGGAATTCAATATAAAACTCTGATAAATCTTTTGATGTTGTTTTGTACGACTTAACCGAAACTCCAACCAATCTAACATTCTTATATTAAACCAGAGGAATTGTATGGCATAGTAACTGCCAAAATATTCTAACATCTGTGGTGATTTGTTCGCAACAACAGATAGTGTTTTCATTGCCCTAAAATGATTTTGCTGAGGAGAAAGTAAATCAATTTGGTCATTTAAATTAAATTTTGATAATCTCTCATTTAAGGAGGGATAAATCTCCTGAATAACCCGAAGGTATTTTTGGTAGTGATTCCCCAGATTCTCTGTTCGTTTAAACAAATATGACGACTGAGTGGGATACATGGGTTTTACAACCAAATCTTAATTATTTCTAAGATTATGTCATTTGATCAGCAAATTGTAATAAAATTAAATGCATTGTATGACACAGCGATTTTAATTATACCTCATCCCCTTTCCCTCACACGGTGACCACCATTTGGCATCCCCCTTCCCATTCTCATGTGAACCAATAAATTGATCCACATATTTTTTTGCACAGGACTTCAGATTATTTCTGTTATAATGAACTAATCTTCTTTACATCTTGCTTACTTATTTCAATCGAACCATACCCAAGCTGCTCTCTTTCATCCAAAAGAGATTTTAGATTGGTTTTGACTTTACCTAATTGACCAAAATCGGATGATTTTCGCGAGAGATAGACCCAAAAATCTGAATCCTCTTTATACTTTTCAAAAAGAATAAAGAGATGACGAATATCAATGCTAAAACCGTCACGAGATTTGAATTCAAACTCAAAGCGCGGAGACAGTAATTTCTCAATAAAAATATTCCAGGGATGTGCAATGAACATTGTGAAATGATGTGACTTATGATTATCCTTGGTTTTAAAGTCATACAAATTCGAATTTTCCGGCACATGTGAATGAAAATGATAATAATTGTCTTTGAAAATATAATCCACTCGATACCAAATGTTCTGTACTCCCCACATGGACTGCATACTGGATAGATATTCATAATTAACAGGTTTTTTATCTACCGGGAATATCTGAATTTTATCATTTTTAGGGAGTTTATGGAAACAACCAAGATCATCCAAAGATGCGAATAACAGATCGACATCCCACCACGCCTTATACTGGAGACATCCCCGAATAAGCAAAGAACAGGCTCCCACAAGAATAAAAGGTGGCGCGTTTAAGCGGAACAACCTGGATATCTCGTCCAGTATTTGTAATAAAGCAAGCCGTCTCTTTTCGGTAACAAATTTAGGCCAATCTCTACTGAATGATATTGCGCTCACAAATATTGCGCCTTTCTAAGAAAATTTCAGTTGTAAACTATTAAAAAAGGAGATTAAATAATTGCACCGGATACGCATAAAATGTGTTAATCAAAAAGTCAGCACAACAGTCAAGATTCTATTAAACCAGATACTTTTGCTGTTCTTCCCTTGCTAAGTCGTAACCTAATTTTAAACACTTTTCATTTAAATCTTCTGTTCCTTTTGGAATTCGAGCGAATAAAGCCAATTTAACAGCTCTTGGGGATATTTTTTCAACAAAAGTGGCAACAATGCCAATACTGATAACAGAAATCTGAGATTCATTCTTAAAATTTTGTCTTGATATTTGCCGAATCGGGAATTCAAAATGGTTCTGGTGAGTTTTTGAAAATTCTAAAACATGATTCGAATCGGTTATTAATATACCGTCAGGCTTTAAATCCGTAAAATATTTGTCGTAGGCTGTTTGATTAAAACAGAGCAGTATATCCGGTCTATCTACCTTTGGATATAGAATTTCCTGATCGCTAAGGATGATATCAGACCGGTTTGCCTCCCCGCGAGATTCTTCTCCATAAGACTGACTCTGTACCGCATTATATCCATCGTAAATAGCTGCAGCTTCTGCCAAAATTTTGCCTGCCATAATCAAACCATGCCCAATATCTCCGCTAAGGCGAATTTCATAATGGAAACTCATGGATGTCTCCTCAATTCTTCGGTTTTTTATGTTAAAATAAAGATAAGGGCATAAAAAAAATCTTAGGTGTTACTCGCCCCCTCTTTATTTTTTATCTGCTAATCGCCTCACACTGTTACTTTGGCATTTGGGACAAGCACGTTCTTTTGGAACACCCTTTGTGTAGGTATCCTCAAACTCATGACCGCAACGCAGGCATTTAAATTTGGCTTTGTCTTTCATGATTTATCAACTTTTCAAATTATATTTTTAGTTTAATACAGGCTCATTATTACTTTTCCATTACCTGACTTTTTAAAATACCTAAATTTTGAATCCTCATAATCTTGAGATTCAGCGATACATGAAAACTACCGACTATGACGTTTGAAGGGCTGTTAATCTTTTTTCTTTTTTTGCCTTCTCTTTGTTCATCTCAGTTTCTAAAATTCTCATGGTCTCTTGCACTTCTTCCTCAGTCACTCCCTTCAGCATTTCCTCCAATTCACGCATCACTTTCGCGAATTTTAGTCCTTCAGCGGCAGATATCCATTCCAGCTGCAACCGTTCAGGACGAATCCCCAGGCGTTCAAGTTTATTCCATAAGCGTTCAACTCTTCGCTGGGTCCAGGTGACAGCATTGATGTAGTGGCAATCAGCAAAATGGCAACCGGAAACTAACACCAGCGGTGCGCCCATTTTAAATGCATAGAGCACAAATTTCTCATCAACGCGCCCACTACACATTGTGCGAATCAAGCGAACATTAGTGGGGTACTGCAAGCGCGAAGTTCCCGCAAGATCGCCACCGGCATAAGAACACCAATTACACGCAAACGCCACAATTTTATCCATTCTGTCGGTTTCCAAGATCGAATCAACTTGGGCAAGTATCTGAGAATCGGTAAAGTGGCGCATTTCAATCGCATCGTTGGGACATTCAGCGCCACAGGTTCCACAACCCGCACAGGCAGCCTGAACAACAGTCGGATAAATGCCAAGTTTTCTATCCGGTTCGGTAACC
>CAZVKP010000131.1:0-8179 GCA_964627635.1 uncultured Calditrichaceae bacterium
GATTCTCTGATTTTAGGTTCGTTAATTTCATTCAATTCTTTATCGCAAATGACAACAGCACTATTGAGTGACCCCCCCTTTATTAAATCCTGATCGATCAGCATTTCCACTTCGTGCAGAAAACAGAAGGTACGTGCCGGGGCAAAATCGACAATAAATTCTTTATCTAAAGAGAACAATCCCGAATGCTGGCTGCCGAGGGCAGGATTTTTGTAATCGATCATCACAGTTAGACGAAAATCGTCAAGTGGAAGTGCAACCAGATCGATTCCCTTTTTTTCCTCGTGGAAGTATATCGATTCTTCAACGATTAGGTAGTTTTTAAATTCATTTTGTTCGGCGATACCGGCTTCCAAAAGCACATTCACATAGGGCATGGCACTCCCATCACCAACCGGGGGTTCGGGCGCATTCAATTCTATCCGAAGATTGTCGATTTCCAAACCGGCGATCGCGGATAACACATGCTCAACCGTATAAATTGTCACATCGTCTTTATGCAGATTGGTTCCCCGAAGGCTGTCAATTCCTTCATCCGGCATTACGTAATCAACAATTGCCGGTATTTCTAATGTGGGATCATTATCCGTCCGTACAAAGACAATTCCATAATTTTCAGGAGCCGGTCTGAATGTAATTGTTGAGGAGGCGCCGGTATGCAAACCTGTGCCTGTATAGGATGAAGCAGAGTGAAGTGTCCGTTGCTTTTTATTCATAACATTTACTCTCGAATAGCATAACTAAAAGATGATTCACCCTTCTGTTTATAAAAATGCCCGTAAATAAAGAACCATAAGATCAATATTAATTTTAATTAAATTTTAGTGTAAATAAAATGAGTAAAATGTTTTTTATTTGATTAACCCAAGCACCGTTAGAAGAAGAAATTTAATTGAGTGCACATCACTCTTTTAAAACTTGAATTTATGTTTTGTGAATCCTTCTTTTTTGGTTCCAAAGCAATTTGAATCTAAAATCCTTTCACAGAAATCACTGTTCATCTTTGAGCTTTTCCAATTCTTTTTCTAATTGTTTTATCCGTTTTGATAGGGTTGGCAATTGATTGATTACGGCTTCTATTCGTTTAGTTTGCATAATGGGGCGAGCCGGGTAACCAAATACGATCTCCTTTTCCGGTATGTTTTTAGATACCCCGGATTGTGCTCCAATTTGAACAAAATCTCCGATTTCAATGTGCCCAACAGTCCCAACTTGTCCACCGACCATTACATGATGACCAATTTTCGTTGAACCGGAAATTCCAGCCTGAGCCGCCATTACAGTTGCTTCTCCCACTTCTACATTATGCGCGATGTGGATTAAATTATCCAACTTTACTCCCTTTCGAATGATGGTTTCTCCCATGGTTGCCCGATCTATGGTACAGTTGGCACCTATCTCGACGTCGTCTTCGATGATAACGGTTCCTGTCTGAGGGATCTTATGATACACACCCTCATGAGGTGCAAATCCGAAACCATCGCTGCCAATTACGGCTCCATTATGAATGATAACCTGGTTTCCAATTCTGACATCCTCGCGAACGGAGACCAGTGGATAAAACAGGCATTCTGAACCAATATGTGTGTTGTCCATTATCACACAACCCGGGTGAATTTGAGTGCGATCACCAATCACACAATCCTTGCCAATAACCACATTTGCCCCAATAGATACTTCCTCTCCAATAGTTACCTCAGGATGAATAACAGCATTTTGATGAATTCCGGGTGCCAATGTTTGTTTTTTGGGATGAAAGAGAAGGAAAATTTGTAAAAAACAATAATACGGGTCATCTACCCGAATGACTGGAATCGAGGCATCCACTTCCATTTCTTTTTTAATAATTACAGCGCTTGCATTTGTTTCGGAAAGGTAGGGTTTGTACTTAGGGTTCGCTAAAAATGTTATATCTCCTGATTTCGCAGAATTAATTTGAGCGGCACCGGTTATCTCAGTTTCTCCTTTTCCTTCTAACTCACCGCTTACTTTCTTAGCAAGTTCCTGTAGTGTATATGTTGGCATCTCTAAACCCTCAAAATATAAGTCGAAAGTGAAAAGAACTGTTTGTCTTCAAAAATCTTAGGATTTAATATAAAATAAAAAAAGCTGAAACGCCGATTAAGCACTTCAGCTTTTGAGATTAAGAATAGGTCGTTATTTAGTTTGTTGTTGTCTTCGTTAATTCTTCTAATACCCGATTGGTAATATCGAATCTTGGTTTGGCATATAAAACCACACCTTGAACTATATCGAATACGTAATCATATTCTTCTTCAGTCGCAATTTTTTGAATTACCTGGTCAATCTTGTCATATAGTGGTTGGGTAAGTTCTCTGTTCTTCTGATAAAATTCGCCTTGTGGACCCAGCTTCTCATTTCGAAATCTTTCGATTCTCATCCCGAGATCCCTTAGCTCTTGTTCCTTCTGTGCTTTTTTTTCGGGACTTAACAATAAACTTTGATTTTCAATTTCACCGGCTAATTGCTCATACTGCTCCAACATCCGGCTGTACTCTTTTTCGTAGTTAGCACGAATTTCATCCAATCGTTTCTGCACCTCTTTTGCCTCCGGATATTCAGCCAGAACACGCTGAGAATTAATGTAACGAATTTTTAGCTGAGCATAGCTGTTGCTCCAACCTGCAAAAAGAAAAACCGAAACCACTGCGGCAAGCATTAAGAAATTTTTGGTTTTCACTATAACCTCCTGAGATTTGGTTGCATTCAACTGCTTATTTTATTTTTGTTTTTTAAACTCTATTTTTAAAACCGACCGAACTGAAAGTGTGTTTTCCATTGTCCTTTCCGGGTGCCATCTCCGGTGAAGTGATCGAATCCGTATCCAAAATCGACCCCGATAATGCCAACCATCGGCATAAAGAGCCGGACGCCCAATCCCACACTTCTACGCAAATCCTGAATATTTGTCTCAGCAAAATCTTCCCATACATTACCGCCTTCCATAAATAACAGACCAAAAATTGTAGGATTTGGTGCAATTGGTATTCGTAATTCCGCGGTAAATTTAGTCATAGACCTTCCGCCGAGTGGTCTTCCGGAAAAACTAACCGGACCAACGGTGCCATCATCATAACCCCGTAATCCTTCTGAAAAACTCAAGCCGGAACCACCCATATAGAATTTTTCACCCGGATTTATATAAAAACCATCTGTTAGGCCCTGGATGAGTCCCAACTTGGTTTGTGTGTAAAACACCAATCCTAAGAATGATGGGACATACCATTCAACTGTTAAGACATTTTTCAGATAGTCTTCGTCACCAGGAAGAGGACCACCGGATAATTCTGAAACCAACGAGTAAACTGATCCCTGGGTGGCAAATTCAGGCCGATTACGGCTATCGCGCTGAATAATCTGAGTTAAACTGACTTGCCGTGTCGGTACATCAAAGAAAGTGTAAGAACTTAACAGTTCCGAATCTCTTACATTAAAAATTTTGGTTTCGGCAACTCGGAAAATCCAGGTTCCTCTGAAGTAGTTATCCGGCCATTTAAAGCGGCGTCCAAGTTTAACTGAACCACCCTGTACCCGGCGATCCCAGGGATAAAATCCTCCGCCACTGCGGGTATTAAATAGTGAAAAACCACCCAGGGTAGGCGTATTAAAGAGCCAGGGTTCTGTAAAACTAAGGGATAACGAACGATAAAACCGGCCAAAAACCCAATCAAATGCCAATCTTTGACCATCACCTCCGGAAAATGGATGGGCTAAAGAGAAGTTGTTCAATGATAAACCGAGACTTCCGATTAAACCATCCCGCTGGCTGAAACCAGCTGACATGTTTGCGGTGTCTGTGGATTTCTCCTCAACCTCGATTTCCAGATTTACATGCT
Organism: uncultured Calditrichaceae bacterium; assembly: GCA_964627635.1. Classification (GTDB taxonomy): domain Bacteria; phylum Calditrichota; class Calditrichia; order RBG-13-44-9; family RBG-13-44-9; genus CAZVKP01. The sequence continues at coordinate 3,858 of CAZVKP010000131.1, forward strand.
TGTCATCGCCTTCAATTAATTTTACATCCGGGACAACATTCGCAAAATAGTTTAAAATCCAAACATCTCGCACACTTCTTTCCAGCTTTGCTCTATTAAATGTGTCTCCCGGGTAAATATTAAGTTCGCGGCGAATTACTTTTTCGTTCGATTTGGTGTTGCCGGTAATCTTAATCTCTTTTATGGTAACAACATTGCCTTCATTAATTCTTATGTTTATATCCACTGTATCTTGCCCTGCGGGAATTTCACGAGGTTGAATATTTGCAAATAAATATCCCCGATTATAATACAGGTTTTGGATATTCTCCCGAATACTTTTGTCATAATCTTCCTGATTGTAAACATCACCCTTGGAAAATAGAAGTTGAGGGCGCAGCTCTTTGTCTGAGAAAACAGTATTTCCATCAAAAGTTATATCGCCAAAATAATACTGTTGTCCTTCATCAATATAGACATGAATAAACATGTCACGTTTGTCTCCACTGTAAAAGAGTGAATCTTTCACAATTTCTGCATCCCGGAAACCTTTTTTACGGGCATATGCCAGAACGTTCTGAAGGTCTTCCTGATACTTCTTATTGTCAAAATCTGCGCCCCGCCACCAGGTATCTTCCTTAATTCCCTCAAACTGATCTTTTAATTCATCCGCAGTGAGTTGCTCATTGCCAAAAATACGAATTTTCTCAACCTGAACTTTTTGACCTTCGTTAATTTTTAGTTCTGCTATTACTTTACTTTTGTTTTCATGCAGCGTATCGATTTCAACTTCGGCTAAAAGATAACCTTCGTCTTTATATTTTTTTATCAGATTTCGTTTCGCTTTATATAGTCGGAAAGGATTTAGAACCATTCCCCGATAGAACCCAATTTCCTTATCCACATCTTTTTTACTAAATTTTTTATTACCTTTAACTACCCATCCTTCCAGTCGGGGAAATTCTTCTACTTTAATTAGTAAGTCTAAACCGCGGTAAGATTGATTTTCAACCAGTATTTTTACATCCGAAAAGAGTTTCAGTGCCCATAAATTTTTAACTGCTTTTTGAATATCATCCGGAGTTACTTCTTCACCCACCCGAAGACCCGAATTCAAGGTGATGATGGAGGTGTCTGCTTTCTCATTACCCTCAATTCGAATATCATTGATTTTAAATTTTTTGGATTGCGAAACAGCGTTAATTACCAATAGTGAAATTAGTATAACAAAAACCAGAGATACTTTTATACGAAACATAGACAATACTCTACTTTTTTTAAATTAATAAAACTTTTAAAATTAATTTATCTAATATTTTTTTGCAATTAGAAATTAAATGAATGTCTTAACCTTATCCGAAAATCATTTAATGCATCTCTACTATAGAATCTCGGATTAAACTGAAATTTATCGTACTCCAATTCGAGCAATAAGTTTCGCATTATTCTATATTCTAATCCGACTTGGTGGTTAAATCCCAATTTCGATTCATCATATACTGATACCAACTGACCTGAATAGGATAAATAAACGTCCCGCACTAAATATTTACCCAGGGTTATCTCAGAACTCTGAAGTAATAATAATGCCGGATCAAAGCTATCACTAGGATTCTGATTGTAATAATTAGGATCTCCTAAAAATTTTAGCCTGTTATGAAAACCAAAATTTATTAGATTGGATGCAATACTGGATTTTAAGCGCACATAATCCAAACCCAAATTACGTTCGAGCTTGCGTTCCAGTGGACGTACCAATGGGCGAAAAATGTAGTTTTCAGTAAGAGTAAGACCAACATCTCCGGCTTTATTGGAAAGATTGTCCATGGAATATCCGAGGTAGGACAATACATTTTCCTGCGTTTCACCAATTATTGGATCACTTGAAACCAGCTTGAAACGGAAATCTTCCCATCTACCACGAGATACTTCCTGTCCGGTTTCGGGATCAATCGCATATAATTCCAGATAAATATCCTTCGGGAAGTTTGTGGAATCCCGCACCGTGGTGTAGGCTCTACCATACACCTCCGGAAATAGTTCGTAGCGGTTAAAAACTGCACCAAAGCGATCTACCCGGAAATTCATGTCCAGGTATTCAACCCTACCGCGAGTGGATTCCACACGACCTTCCACTCGAAAACTCTCATCAATTAATCTGCCGGTAAATTCTAATCCATCCGAAACATTATCGATATTTAAGTCCAGATAAACCTTGCCAATAACTGCGGGGATATCCACAAAATAACGATTTCCTACATCCGATATCGCAAGAAGATCCCACTCTATATTCATCATAAATTCAACAATTTTACTATCTTCTTCCATTTCTTCTCCCTCTATTTCCAGAAATGGAAAGGTGACCCGGCTTTCTGATAAGGTAACTCCACCCCGGACATAAGGTTTATTCGAAGGTCCGGCAAAGTAAAATTGTTCTCCTTCTTTTTTTCCGGAAGCAGCAAAATAACCAATATCTCCGGGATTCATGAGTCCGGGAATGGATAATGGTATCCCTTTTTTGTCTGTTTCTAAAATAAAAACGCCTAAATTAAGTCCGAATTCTTCAAATTTCCAATCTTTAAGTTTTTCATGAGGGAGGGTGGAGGCAGGAACATTATGAATTTTAACCCATTCTCCTCCCAATTTACCTTCCAAATTCCTAATTTTTATAAATTGCTTTTCTTCTACTAATTTTACGTCTGCTTTAAGTTCTCGTAAAGGTGGTAGCACCGAATCAAATTCTAAAGTACCTGTATAAAAGTCCAAACTGCCGGCTGCCAATTGCGGATTTTCCCGGGTTCCCTTAACACGTAAAAACATTTCTCCCAGACAATTCGGATTTTGAAAATAATCGAGGATATCCGGTAGTTCTGCTAAAATATTACCATTAACGTTCATACTTACATCTATGGGGCGCTCACCGTTAACCGGTAAGATTCCTTCGGCTTCTATGGTATAATCTTTGCTATCCACATAAATAAATTTATGAATTTTAAAAATATGTTCATCGAGCTGAAATAGAGTAGCGGTATTCGGAATAGAATCTTGAAAAATGATGTTTAGTGTGTTGAAGACTCGGTTTTCAAAAATACCGTCACGCAGGATGATGGTTCCCAAGATTTGAGGTCGGGTAAAAATGCCATTCATACTAATATCATATTGCAAATTACCCTGGATCAGGTTTGGGTTGTTAAATAATGTGGCTGCCAGAAAATTACTTTCAATTTGTTGTCCTTTAAATGAAGCGGTTACGGAATCCGTGATCAAGTTCCAGTTAAAGTCTGCCTTAAAAATAGGGCGGTTATTGTAATCGATCCTGGCTTGTTCGAATGAAAATTCTTCCGGAGAGTATTTACCTTTAAATTTGGCGGAATAATATCCATTTTGATTGATGATGAAATTTTGGCCACCAATTTCAAATTGAATTGTAGGTCTTCCGGTAGTTCCGGAAATATTTACATATCCGTTTAAAATCCCCTCTGTGAAAGTATCCCTAAATTTAGCTAAGCCACCGATATATTGATCTACATTAATATCCTTTAGTTGAATATGTCCATTGAATGGTGCGGTGTTTTCATAACCGATATTTAAATTTGCTTCAACAAAGCCAGGGCATTCCAGGTTTACCGTTAGATGGTCTGTTTTATCCTCTAAAAACAAATCTCCTTTAATTTTCCGAGGAGCAGTTTGAAAAGTATAGTGCCCCTTAAATTTTAAACCGGGATCGATAAGATTAATAGCATTCCCGGAAAATGAAAAGAATATATCGTCAGAAAATCTGTTAATAAATTTTATCTTGGCTGCGGGATAATTAATCGGTCCGGAAAAATAAAGATCACTTTTAAATTTTGATGCCAACCAGCGAACTGCAACCAGATTGCTCAACGAATCAAATGGAATGTTCTTTAGTTCCAAAATTTTGAAATTAGGATCATCCCATAAATTTACCACCTCCGCTTGTAATTCAATTCCCTGCGGAAAAGAATGAGTGCTGCTTATCGATATATTATCTTCCACCAATTTAAAAGTAGAGCGGGCACTAAGGATGGTGTCTTGTTGAGTTTGAAAAAGATTGTTAACGGTACCGGTGAAGGTTAGAGTTGGAAAATCGCCATCAATATGTGTGAAGTATTGCATCCGGGTGTTATTTAGTTTGTTCAGAATATGAAAGGTGTTTTCATCCAGAAGTTTGTCACTATAAAAATCAAAAGACATGCTCATGTCATTAAAGTCAATTTTACCTTTTCCGTAATTATTCAAGCCGATACTATGTGCTTCAACGTTTTTAAACGACCATATCATATCCTCGAATACAAAATCGATACTCATGCGATAGAATGGTG
>CAZVKP010000132.1:0-5865 GCA_964627635.1 uncultured Calditrichaceae bacterium
AGGTATAAATTCCCGAAGCAAGTTTATTTCCATTGAATTTTATTTCATGCTTTCCGGCATTTCGCCATTCTTTTAAAAGTGTGGTCACCATCCGGCCATCCACTGCATATAAACCGATTTCCACAAAAGCAGTTTCCGGCAAAAGGAATGGAATTGTGGTGGTGGGATTGAATGGATTGGGATAATTTTGACCCAACTCGAATTCGTGAGGCACTCCATTATTTTCATTACCGAAACCGCTGTGCTGTAAGGTGAATTCCATCCGGTTCAAATTAAAACCACCGGAAACAAAGGAGACATAAAAAGTATGTTTTCCGGCAGAAAAAAATATACTGTCTGCCTGAATAGTCTGCCAATTTTGCCATCCCCCGGTGTTGGGCACTGATAGATGATCCAGAATTTTTTCATTATCCAAATAAAGACGAATTGAACCACCTCCGGAATTACCGGCAACCCGAAATTTGGCACCATAAACACCTTCACTCTGTACGTCAATGGTGTATTTTAACCATTCTCCTTCTTCTATCCAGCCTACATTGTAAGGGTAGCCTTGAGTATCACTGGATTCTTCTATATCGACACCATCATTCCGGAATTGCCACCCCTTATTCCAGGTAGCTCCACCAGGACCGGCTTCATTTTTGAAATCTTTATCCATATAGCCTGCTGCGTTGCTTCCAAAATCATAATGAACCGCATTGATAATTCCCGGAACAGAGAGTTGCGTAAAAGGTTGAGCATCGCTTCCAAAATTCGGATCGAACAAAGCTTTTAAAACGCCAGGTCTCGTTTCGCATTTTTCAATTGCCAGATTTTCCGCCATTTCGAAAAGTGTTTGCTTGGCAATAGTTTGAGGGGGACGGCTCCCCTGGTCCCGCCAGTAGTCGAGAATCTGTTGATAAGCTTCATTCATGGGAACAGAACGGGGACTGGTCAACGTCTGAAATTTCTTATGCGTCCACCAGCACCAGCCAATGTTGTGATTTTCAAATAATTGCACAGCTTCCCAGAACCAGGGATTGGAATTCTCGCCGGACTCCCCCATCCAGAGCGGCACATTGTATTGATCGCGAATGTCCAATAAATATCGAATTGATGCCTCCGTGGTGGAACTCCAATATTTATGAAAGCTGTAAACCATATTATCATCGAATGGCGGGGTTAATTCATTGAAATCTGTAGCATACCAATTTCCTTCAATAAAAACGATGTGGTTAGTATCAATTTTTCGGATAGAGTCAGTGAGTTGGACATAAAAGTCCCGCAGAACTGTATTGCTGTATCCTGCTGGAAGAACCGGTTCATTCAATAAATCATACCCTACAATTTGTGGTTCATTTTTATAGCGCCGCGCAATTTCCTGCCATATACGGATGGTAAGATCACGATTGGCAGATTCAGTCCACAACCTGGCTTCAATACCATCACTGTCACTAATATTGTCTTTATTTTGACCACCCGGGGCACAATGCATATCCAGTATTAAATAAAGGTTGTTTTGTTTACACCAGCTTAACAATTCATCAAGAAGTAAAAATCCTACTTCTTTAAAATTATCGCTATTCGCATCATAGAAAACATTGTAATGAAATGGCAGTCGGATGGAATTAAAGCCCCACTGTGAGATTTGCCGAACATCGGTTTCGTTCACATAATAGGCACGATATAATTCCCAAAATTGATCTCGATTTTGAGAACCAATTAAATCCGTGATCAAACTATCGATATATGTCGGTGATCCGTAGCCGGGAATATGCAACATGTATCCTTCGGGGACCAGCCAGCCTCCCAGCCCCAGTCCCCGGAGTAAAACAGGCTGACCATTTGAGTCGACGATTTTCTTTCCTTCAGTCGTAAAAAAAGGAGATGATGTTCCCGCAAATAAAACTAGTAGAAGTAGAGAAGATACCAGTAAACGCATTTTGCCGCCTCAGGTTTTTGATCATAAATTGGGAAAAGTAATGATCGATCTTACAGAAATGACCAGGGTTTACTCTTCTCGCTGAAACACTCTTACATAATCAACTCTCATCTGTTGCGGAAATTTAGTTGAGAGGTTGGGACTTCCCGGCCAATTGCCACCGACTGCAACGTTCAGAATAATAAAAAAGTCGTTGTGAAATTCAGACTTTTCGTCCGAAGTAATCTCAAACGTGTAATATTTAGTGCCATCCATGTACCAGTTAATTTGTGTGGAATCCCATTCAACAGCAAATACATGATAGTCTTCCGCCAAAATCTGATTACCGGATAGTTCAATATGTCCGCCCTGAAACTGATGTCCATTGGCATCCCAATGGGCAGTGCCATGAGCGGTATCATCCCGATCCTCTCCCCCACCAATCATTTCCATAATATCAATTTCTCCGCAGGCGGGCCAGCCAATTTGTGAAATGTTTTGTCCCAGCATCCAAAAAGCCGGCCAGATCCCCTGCCCATAAGGCAGCTTAATACGAGCTTCGACCCAGCCATACTTGAAAAATCGCTTGTTTTGGGTGGTCATCCTGGCAGATGTGTAATCCCTGTTTTCATACGTTTCTTCTTTTGCAACAATTACCAGATCACCGTCCTCAATGTAGGAATTTTCATCCCGGTCCGTATAATATTGCAACTCATTGTTTCCCCATCCCCAGCCGCCAGTTTCATGATTCCAATTCCTGACACTTATTTCTGCCCCATTGAATTCATCACTCCAAAAAAGTTCGTAACCCGGAGGTGAAGAAATATCATTATTCTCATCATTATCCGGCTGAGTGGTATTTTCGCTGCAAGCCGGATTTGCACTGATTAACAAAAATAATGTGCAGATAATCAATTTAAATTTCATCAATCTATTCTCCAAAAAGTATCAACTTAACAATAATTTCTAAGCCGTTTTTTCCAGTAGCATATTATTTTTGCATTAATTCTAAATTATTCTATTCCAAAATAGTATTATCGAACCGGACAAATTGTCCGAAAACCACTAATCATAAGTCAATCCAAATCCATACGGGAAAAGCGGATTATAATCGGTATCGCCCTGATTAATGGGAATCTGTTGCATATTCCGGGGCCATGAATGTGACAACTTACCGGTCGGTGCGTAATCACCAAACAGTACATCTGCCACACCATCTCCTTCCGTTCCCGGCAGCCAGGCAGCAACAAAAGCATCCACTTCCGCAATGATGTTTTCAATAATCAGAGGACGTCCGGAAATTAAAACGACAACAGTCGGAACTCCGCTTATTTTCAGATTGCGAATGGTGGTAAGATCTTCTGCGTCAAGATTAAGTTCGTTCCGATCCCCTTTACCCTCTGCATACGGCGTTTCACCAATGACTGCAATCGCCAGGTCAGCGCCGGCAGCACCAATTCCATTCTGAGAAAAAGTAACCTCTGTTTGTGATGAAACCGCCGACTTTATTGACTCGAGAATTGTCGTTCCGGTGGTGATATTACCACTACTTCCCTGCCAACTGATACTCCAACCACCACATTGATTTCCCAGATCGTCCGCATTTTTTCCTGCCACGTGAATCCGGTTAATTGTTTTTGAAAGCGGAAGGAGGTCAGCATCATTTTTCAGTAAAACCAGTGACTGGCGGACGCATTCCCTGGCAATTTGGCGATGAGCTTCAGATCCGATTGTTGCGGTCAAACTCTGATTAGTATAAGGCTGTTCAAATAATCCCATTTTAAATTTTACTCTGAGGATTCTTTTCACCGCATCATCAATCCGCGATTGAGCAATTTCTCCCTGATTTACCAGATTTTTGGCGGTTTCTATAAATTCCTGATATTTATCCGGCACCATAATCATATCCAATCCTGCATTAATTGCTTGTTCCACATCACTGGTATAATCTCCGGGAAGCTGGTCAATTGCTGCCCAGTCGGAGACCAAAAAACCATTAAAACCTAATTCGTTTTTAAGCACATCGGTAAGCAGATATTTGTGTCCATGCAATTTGGCGCCATTCCAACTATTGTAGGTAACCATAATTGATCCCACTTCTTCTTGAATGGCTGTGGGGTATCCGGCCATGTGAATATCCCGCAATTCCTGCTCATCCATCTCAGCATTGCCCTGATCAACACCATTTGTGGTTCCGCCATCTCCCACATAATGTTTGGCACAGGCTAAAACACTGGCAGGATCTGCAAGGTTTTTTCCCTGGAAACCACGTACAGCAGCCGCTCCCATCTGTACTGCCAACTCAGGAGTTTCGCCAAACCCCTCGTAAGTTCGCCCCCATCGTTCATCCCGTGGTACCGCAATGCAGGGAGCAAATGTCCAGTCAATACCCGTTCCAGCCACTTCTTCCGCTGTTGCCCGAGCCGCCTGCTCTACCAGTTCCGGATTTCGGGTACATCCCAGGCCAATATTGTGAGGAAAAATCACTGCGCCATTCACATTGTTGTGCCCGTGGACTGCATCAATTCCATAAATGAGTGGAATCCGAAGCCGGGAATTCATCGCAATGGATTGATAACGATCATACATCTCTACCCATGCAATGGGTTCATTGGGAGAAGGCGCAGAACCTCCGCCACTCAATAAGGAGCCTAAATAATATGTCCGGATATGTTCTTCGTCTTTAAGATGTTGGCGATCCACCTGGGTCATTTGTCCGATTTTTTCATCCAGTGTCATTTTTGATAACAGATCGTTAATACGTTCTTCGATCGGTTTTTTTGGGTTCCGGTAAATCGGTACTGCATTGGAATCGGATGATGAGGAATCTTTGCATGAAGTCATATGTATTCCCAAGCTAAAAATTAATAATAAAATGAAATATTGAATTGAATTTTTCGCAAAATTCATGGGCAAATCCGATCTCTCGTTTATGATTTAAATATTTTCCAGGTACTCTAAATTGGCAACAATGATGCCATTGCAATAAGCGAAAGGATTGCATAAAATATTGACCTTTTCGACAATACTCAAGCTATACTCGTTATTATCATAATAATGGGGTTTTATTAATTTAATAATTCCGTTGGACATACTCTCGGTTTATAAAACATGCTTTAATTAAAATTGTCCTTTACAACAGGCTTATACATACATCAGCTACCGGATAAATTTATTTGAGACCCAACTCTTTACACATCCGATAGTAATTAGGCGGCGCCAAACCCAACTTGCGCGCTGCTTCGGCATCGGAATCGGAATGTTGCCTGACAAATTGAAAATAGTGCCCCCTAATCTGATACTCCATCTCTCGTAGTGGTAATATTTCTTCGGGATTCCATTTCGGTTTACCATCTCTGCTTTTATTTAACGATGAGATCAAGTTTTCCATGGCTGCAGACACTTCCTTTTTCACAATTTTGCTGCCGCTGATGAGCAATAACCTTTGAACCACATTTTGCAACTCTCGCACGTTTCCGGGCCAGTCGTAGTTTTCCAAAAGTTCAAGACCCGATTGATCAATTACAGGAGACTCTTTACTCATCTCTTTGCTGTATTTTTTTAAATAATGTCCAATAAGCGGCAAAATATCTTCCCGATGTTCCGTTAGAGGAGGCACACGGATCGGAAACACATTCAGGCGATAATATAAATCTTCACGAAATTTGCCTTGCTTTACCGCCTCTTCAATATTTTTGTTGGTTGCAGCAATGATGCGAACATCAACTCTCATTTTATCAGTACGCCCGATTTTATCGATTTCACCTTCCTGCAAAAATCTGAGTAATTTAACCTGTGCAGAAGGGGGTAATTCAGCAATTTCATCCAAAAATGCAGTTCCTTTGTGCGCCACCTCCAATAATCCAGGCTTTTTACTATGGGCACCGGTGAACGACCCTTTTTCAAATCCAAAGAATTCACTTTCAATTAAGTCAGGGGGGAGACTACCACAATTAATGGGAATA
>CAZVKP010000132.1:5875-8138 GCA_964627635.1 uncultured Calditrichaceae bacterium
CCCGGAAGCTTTGAATAAATTTTTCAAATTTTCGTGGACTTTGATAATGAATGTTTGCAGCTACCAATTCTTTACCGGTTCCGCTGCCACCATGAATGAGCACAGATGCATCGGTTTGAGCAGCCTTTCCAATCTGATGGCGCAGCTTATGCACAACATCTGATTCACCCACAATCGTTTTTTCTTCCAGAATATTTTTCACATTCTGATCAAGTTTACGGGTGGACCGCAATTGTTCAATCTCAAGGCAGCGCTTTTCAGCCGCATTATAAATACTCAAAATAAAGTCGGTTGGTTGGTAAATATATTCCTCAATGTCTCCGGGATATTTGGTGCAATACCACATAGCACCTGCTTCCAGCAAACGATTGGCAAAATCAAAATCGGAAATGTTAGTTGTCATCTTAGTGACTACAATAATCTGTAAGGTCGGATCGATATCTTTCATCTTTTGAATTAATTTTTCTCCGGTTAATCCACCCACAATCTGGAAATCCATGATAACAACATCGTATTTTCTTGAGTTTTTGTTCAGGAGTTCTAAAGCATCCTGACCGTTGGAAACCGTATCCAAGATTTTGATTTTATTCTCAAATGGTTTTAGGGTATTTTGAATTCGACGAACATCATAATCCTCGTCTTCAATTAACAAAATGTAAATTTTTCGATTGGGTAACATAAAAACCTCTTATTTGTTTGCCGGAATGGTAATTGTGAAACGACAACCTGCAGATGGAAGATTATCGGCATTTAATTGCCATCCGCACCGTTGCCGGGAAATTTCATAAGCCAGATAACAACCGTAACCCGAGTTATGTCCGTTACTCTTGGTGGAGATATTTTCCAGAAAAATTTTCTTCACACCATTCCGTTCAGTTTTTAGCAAATTTTCAGGAATACCGTTTCCATTATCTTCTATAAGGATTTGAGATCGATTATTTGTTGGATCATAATTCGTCCGGATACTGACAATCACATTTCTGTCACCCGCATGATCGATACTATTTTGAAGCAAAGGTTCCAGAATTTCCCACACTACAAATTCATTAATGGGTACCGGAGGCAAATTTTCATCCAGATCTGTTTTAAATTCAAACAGATCTGTTTTATTAGAAATTCTTAAGAACAAATGTTGCACCAGAAAACAGATGACCTCATTTAAATCTGTTCGAAAATGGGGATTGCGGATGGTATGCATGGGTGGATCATACCATTTCATATCGTAAATTACACGGGAAATAAAGTTGGCGTACTTAGTCACCCGATATTTCACATCTTCAATATTTTTATCTCCCAACATACGTAAATCTTCTTTGATGAATCCCATTATTTTTTCAGCTTTGTGATGCGTATGATAAATTCGTTTGGTAAATAATGCTTCTTTCTGATGGTGAATCTGCTCAGTCAGAAATTTCTCCCTTTCTTTAAAAAGCTGCTCCTGGGCTTCATCTCGCTCCTTCACCGTGTAAGAAGAGATATAAAACATTGCCAATAAACCTAACAGGATTAGCGCAGCAAATATCATTGCCGTTTCATCGTAGCTGGAAATTATTTCACGGGTAATAAATGTAAAATCCGGGGTATTTTTTATATAAACCGCACCTACAAATTCGCCCTTAGGGACGAACGGTACAAAAACGTGAAAAGTTTCTTCTCCTTCCCGTATACTATAAATTTGTTCGTTGTTTATTATTTTTTCCTTTAAATCCTGATAGAGTTGAGTGGCATGCACATGCGAGCCCAAATGAGTACCTGCGAGAGAATGATCTTCAAAAAAATATTGATAGAGTATCCTTCCGTCATCAATTGCATAAATGTGTTCTCCTTCCGATACCAGTACACAAATATCACGGACACTCTTCTGGAGCAAAGGCTGGTTGAGAATAATGTTGAATGCCTGAACAATCTCCTGAGCGGTTTCGGAAGTGGGGACTGCACCACTTCCGGTTGTTTCCAGTAGTAACTCCAGTGAGGTTGCAGACAGATTTGCCAGACGTTCGGCAGAATCTTGCTGATACCAATCCTGAGTTTGGATTAATAAGTTTTGCAGAGAACTTTTATGAACTAGGGATACCAAAATTTGGAAAAATATCAGTACAAAAAGAACAACCAACAGATGTTTGATCTCAAAATGATATTTCTTAAATTTTTCAAAAAAAGGAAATTTTTTAAACTTCATATTTAAACAATTATTTGATAATAAACTTATCGGAATTGATTAGACGAGTTGCTGTTTGCAGAGCCTTCTCCGGCGACATTTCAT
>CAZVKP010000133.1:0-8125 GCA_964627635.1 uncultured Calditrichaceae bacterium
GGAAAAATATGATATGCTGCGCTTTGCCGAACCCGGTGCCACTTTTCTTTTAAATGCACCCTACGGTCCGGACGAAGTGTGGGATAAATTACCCAAAAAAGTACAGCAGAATATTATAGATAAGAACCTGAAATTTTATGTGATTAACGCCTACGAAGTGGCAAAAGAAGCGGGTATGGGAAACCGTATTAATACGGTTATGCAAACCTGTTTTTTTGCAATTTCGGGTGTTTTGCCGAAAGATGAGGCGATTGCTGCTATTAAAGATGCTATTAAGAAAACCTATGGTGCAAAAGGCGAGGAAATTGTTCAGAAAAATTATGCTGCAGTGGATCAGACAGTTGAAAATTTGCATGAAGTAAAAGTACCGGAAAAGGTAAGTAGCGAAGTTGAAATGCCCCCGGTAGTGCCCGATGAAGCACCGGATTTCGTAAAAAATGTTACAGCCAAAATCATTAGCGGACACGGTGATGAGCTGCCGGTGAGCGCTTTTTCTGAGGACGGCACTTTTCCTTCCGGGACTACCCAGTGGGAGAAACGGAATATTTCTCTGGAAATCCCGGTATGGGATGAAGAGGTGTGTATTCAGTGTAACAAATGCATGATGGTGTGTCCGCATTCGGTGATTCGCACAAAAGTGTATGATAAAAAATATCTGGAAGACGCACCGGATACGTTTAAATACGCTAAAGTAAGAGGTAAAGATTTTCCGGATGATTATGTTTACACTATTCAGGTTGCCCCGGAAGATTGTACAGGTTGTGAACTTTGTGTAGAGGTGTGTCCTGCCAAAAACAAGGAAAAAACAGGGTTCAAGGCGTTGAATATGGAGCCTCAGATTCCGTTGCGAGAGCAAGAGAAAGAAAACTGGGAGTTCTTCCTTAACTTGCCGGAAGTGGATCGCCGTGAACTACGAATTGATACAGTAAAGGGTTCACAATTCTTACAGCCATTATTTGAATTCTCAGGCGCGTGTGCCGGATGTGGCGAAACCCCTTATGTTAAATTGGCTACCCAGCTTTTCGGAGACCGAATGATTATTGCAAATGCCACCGGATGTTCGTCCATTTACGGTGGAAATTTACCCACAACACCTTATACGTTCGATAAGGAAGGAAGAGGACCTGCCTGGTCAAACTCACTTTTTGAGGACAACGCTGAATTTGGATTTGGATTCCGGCTTACCCTCGATAAACAGACAGAGCACGCCAAGGAACTTCTTAAGAAAGTAAATGGCAAGATTGGTGATAATTTAGTAAAGGAAATACTCGAAGCGGATCAATCGGATGAAGCTGGTATTTATGATCAGCGAGAACGGGTGAAATCTCTCAAAAAAATATTGGAAGGCGTCGATACACCGGAAGCCAAATTACTCCTGAGCCTGGCAGATTCATTGGTGGAAAAGAGTGTTTGGATTGTCGGCGGGGACGGCTGGGCATACGATATTGGTTACGGTGGATTGGACCACGTGTTGGCATCAGGTCGTAATGTAAATGTGCTGGTTCTGGATACGGAAGTTTATTCCAATACCGGCGGACAAATGTCCAAAGCAACTCCTCTGGGTGGTGTGGCTAAATTTGCCGCTGCAGGCAAACCCATTCCAAAGAAAGATTTAGCTATGCAAGCGATTAATTACGGTTATGTTTATGTGGCAAGAGTGGCTATGGGTGCCAGTGATGTTCAGACGGTAAAGGCGTTTATTGAAGCGGAAAAATTTGATGGTCCTTCTCTCATTATCGCTTACAGTCCCTGTATTGCGCATGGTTACAACCTGAAATACGGTTTAACTCAACAAAAATTGGCAGTGGATTCAGGTTATTGGCCATTGGTTCGATTTAATCCGGAGTTGAAGAAGGATGGTCAGAATCCATTTAAATTGGATTCTAAAGCGCCAAAAATTCCATTAAAAGATTATATATATAATGAAACCCGCTATAAAATGTTGACCAAGAGTATGCCGGATAGAGCAAAGATGCTATTGGAAGCTGCGCAGAAGGAAGTGAATGAAAGATGGCAGATTTACGAGCGAATGTCCACCATGTTTGAACCTGAAAGATCTACTGAATGATAACTCAATTTACGGGGGGACGTAAATATCTGTCTCCCCGGTTTTTATTCAAATCTAACCAGAATGTACATCTAATAAGGAGATAAATTATGGATTTGTCAACTACCTATATGGGATTAAAATTAAAAAATCCGTTGGTTCTCTCAGCATCTCCAATTTCCAGTGATATTGAAAAAGTCAAGCGATTGGCAGAACTGGGTGCCAGTGCAGTGGTTATGTATTCTCTTTTTGAGGAACAGATAAATCATGAAGTGAACGAAATGGATCATTTTTTAACAAGGGGAACTGAAAGTTTTGCTGAAGCTCTCAGCTATTTCCCTGAACCAGAGGAATTTCACAACCTTCATGCGGAAGAATATCTGGAAGAAATCCGAAAACTTAAATCTGCTGTGGACATACCCGTAATCGGAAGTTTAAATGGTGTCTCGGCAGGTGGCTGGATGGATTATGCTAAAAAAATAGAAGAAGCAGGCGCAGACGCTCTGGAATTAAATGTTTATTATATTGCTTCCGATCCGGATTATTCGGCTGAAAAAGTTGAACAAATTTACCTGGACGATTTAAAAACTGTAAAAAAAGCAGTCAATATTCCGGTGGCAATGAAGTTAAGTCCCTATTTTTCTGCATTTGCAAATATGGCAACAAAGTTGGATGACGCCGGTGCAGATGGATTGGTGCTTTTCAATCGATTTTATCAACCGGATATTGATTTGGAAAAGCTGGAAGTAGTTCCCAATTTGAATCTGAGTACCCCGGTGGAAGCAAGATTACCGCTTCGATGGATTGCAATCCTGTGTGGAAAGGTGAAAGCAAGTTTAGCAGCAACTACTGGTATCCATACCTCCGAAGATGTTATTAAAATGATGATGGTGGGTGCAGATGTAGCGATGATGACCTCTGTGATACTCAAAGAGGGAATTGGATCATTTAAAGACATTCTGGGGGGTATGGTCAAATGGATGGAGGAACACGAATACAAATCTGTTCAACAAATGAAGGGTAGTATGAGCTACCGGGCTATCGCAGAGCCGGCTGCATTTGAGCGCGCCAATTACATTAAAACTTTGCAAAGCTTTGAATTTGGGGATCCCAGGTTTTAGTCTTCGATAAATATTAAAGTACCTTATTTTCATTTTGGGTTGAGTGCCCTCGGAACTTTCCGAGGGTTTTTTATTGTCTGTATATCCAGGTTCATCTCCAAAATTTTCCCACTTTAGCATTTTGTAAGCGCCCGTAGTCGAATTAAATTGTAGTTTATGGATACAGAAAAAAAAAGTATTTGGTCCTGGGCTCTGTATGACTGGGCGAATTCCGCCTTTGCCACTACCATTATTGCCGGATTTTTCCCGCTGTTTTTCAAAGCCTACTGGGCAAATCCCGACAATCCTGTAGAGAGCACTTTTTATTTGGGAACCGCCAATTCTGTGGCATCCATTATAATTGCACTGTTGGCGCCATTCCTGGGAGCTATTGCAGATCGGGGAACTGCTAAGAAAAAAATGATGGCTACATTTGTCTTTTTAGGAATTTTAATGACAGGTGGATTGTGGTTTGTCAGCCAGGGACATTGGCAATTTGCCGTTTTGCTGTACGTAACCGGAGCAGTCGGCTGGTCAGGTGCCAATATATTTTATGATTCATTGTTAACCGGAGTGGCAACCAAGAAAAAGGTCGATTATGTCTCATCTCTCGGATTTGCTTTGGGATATTTGGGTGGCGGGTTGCTGTTCCTGGCAAATGTAGTGATGTATCTAAATCACAATTTCTTTGGGATTACCGAGGCGTCCACTGCGATTCGAATCGCATTTTTAAGTGTTGCTGTTTGGTGGGCAGTTTTTGCAATTCCGATATTTCTTTTTGTGAAAGAACCAAGAATCCATGAACCGGTGAGAATCTCAACTGCAGTAAAATTAGGCTGGTCGCAGTTAATTCAGACACTTAGAGATTTACGTCATTTTAAAATTGTCGGGATATTTCTCATAGCTTACTGGTTATATATTGATGGCGTGGATACCATTGTACGAATGGCAGTGGATTATGGTAAGTCTTTAAAGTTTTCTGACGGTACTCTGATTGGCGCCCTTTTATTAGTTCAGTTTATTGCGTTCCCTGCGGCACTTGCATACAGTTGGATTGCCAAAAAAGTCGGTACAAAAAAAGCGATAATGTCCGGCATATTTGGTTACATTTTCATAACCTTTTTTGGTTATTTTATGCAGTATGAATGGCAATTCTATTTTTTAGCTGTTATGGTTGGCTTATTTCAGGGAGGTATACAAGCACTAAGCAGAAGTTTATATAGCAGGATTATTCCACATAATAAATCCGCTGAGTTTTTCGGATTTTATAATATGCTGGGTAAATTTGCTGCAGTAGTTGGTCCGTTTTTAATGGGATACGTTACTTATTTAACCGGTACCGCCCGAATTGGCATATTATCAATTTTACTGTTATTTATTTCAGGAGCAATTTTGTTATGGAAAGTAGATATACCTAAAGGTGAAGAATTTGCCCAAAAATATTTAGCAGAATTAAAATCATAATTTTCCGATAATTATTACATCATGTATTTGTTTAAATTAAGCCTAATCATTGTATTGTTCTTTTTAACTTTAAGGGTTTGCACAGCTCAACCTTCAATGGTTGAGGTAAAATATAAATATTTTAAAATAGTTTATTTTCATCAGGATGAAAAACGTGCAATGGCTGTTTTGGATGTGCTAAAGAAGAATCATATGAAATTGGAGAATTTTTATGGCGTTCAACCTCCCGGGATTGTTTCCATAATTTTACCCAACACCCTTCAGCAATTTCAAAACCTCACTGGCGGGAATTTACCGCATTGGAGTTCTGCCGTATATATTCCGCATAAAAATGCAATATTGCTAAAAAAAACAGCATGGATTTCCGGTGATGTGCAGTTGACGGAAGAGCTCTCTCATGAGTTATCTCATGTGTACTTTTACCAAAAATTTAAAAATCAATCCATACCCTTATGGTTTAATGAAGGATTAGCAGAATATCTCTCCCGGGAGAATATCGATCTGCATAGCGGAATTGTCATATCCAATGCGTTATTCGCCGGCAAATTTGTTTCATTATCAGATATTGATAGTTTATTGATGTTTTCGGTAAATCGGGCTCAATTGGCTTATTTGGAAAGCTTAACGGCAGTGCATTTTCTGAATAATAAATATATTCAAAATGAATGGAAGCATTTTTTCTCACTAATCGAACAATCATCTTTTGATCATGCATTGCAAACCGTTACAAATATGGATAAAATTGATTTTGAATTGAAATGGTATCGCTGGCTGGAAGATAAATATCGTTGGTTTGTTGTTTTTAATTTGGAAAATTTAATTTGGGTGGGGATGATCATTGTACTTATTGGCGCCCTGTATGCCATTCGTTATCGAAATCGGAAAATTTTGAAAAAGTGGGAATACGAAGAGTCCATTAGCGGCGATTATGATGTTCCTCCTGAAACATCCTCGGATTATTTTAAACATTAAGATTTGCAGAAAAGGAAAACTGATAATGTATGTACCAAAGCGAATGTTTTTAACAAAAGGTGTGGGAAAACACCAGGAAAAGTTAGCAAGTTTTGAAATGGCATTAAGAGATGCAAAAATTGCACCGTATAATGTGGTAGAAGTTTCTTCCATATTTCCACCAAACTGTAGATTTGTTTCAATCGAAGCTGGTCTTAGTGGATTGACTCCCGGTCAAATATTACATGTTGTTTTGAGTAGAAATAGTACAAATGAGCCGAATCGGTTAATCGCAGCATCGGTGGGGGTTGCAGTTCCTTCAGATAAAAGTATGTATGGATATTTATCGGAACACCACAGTTTCGGAGAAAAAGAGAAAAAAGCCGGGGAATATGCAGAGGATTTGGCAGCAACAATGCTTGCAACAATTTTGGGGGTCGATTTCAATCCAAATTCAAGTTGGGATGAAAAGAAAGAAATTTGGAAAATTAGTGGGCAGATCGTGAAAACACGAAACATCACGCAAACTGCAATTGGAGACAAAAATGGTTTGTGGACTACTGTACTGTCGGCTGCAGTTCTGCTGCCTTAAATTAATTGGTATTAACTGGCAATAATTTGTTATATTTCAATTGCATCGTTAGTGAACTTAATATTGAATATTACGTAGAAAAATTCATAATAAATTGGCGTGTATCCGGATGTCGGAATTTAAAAACCTTAAAAGTTATTTTTCCTCAATTTTCAATAATTTAAATTTTTAATCAGGAGGAATTTTTATGCTTCAAAGTAAACGTCTCCCTTTTGTCATAATAATATTTGTTCTTATTTTTGGGAGCATCGGTTTTGTTATTAATCAGGATGTTCTTGCAGATATACAAGATCTTTCCAAAGGGCAGGTTAATAAATTTTTCCGTGTCGTGCAGATGGTTAAATATTACTATGTGGAAGATGTGGAATGGAACAATGCAATGGAGGGCGCCATATCGGGGATGCTTTCCAAGTTAGATCCACACAGTGTCTATATTCCGCCCAAAAAAGTAAAACAAAATAAAGAAAATTTCAGCGGTCATTTTGAGGGCATCGGTATAGAATTTGATGTGATTGATGGATACATTACTGTAATCTCACCAATTGCCGGTTCACCATCAGACCGACTGGGTATACTTGCCGGCGATAAAATTGTAAAAATTGACGGGGAATCCGCAATTGGTATCGAGAGAGAAGAAGTGCCCAAAAAGCTAAAGGGTCCAAAGGGGTCTGCCGTGGATGTGACTATCGTCCGAGAGGGATTGGAAGAACCGCTCGAACTCACCATTATTCGGGACGTAATTCCTATCTACACAGTTACCACAAAGTTTATGGTTGACGATAGTACCGGGTATATTTGGGTAAACCGATTTGCGGCAACTACTTCCCAAGAAGCGGAAGAGGCAATACAAGCGTTGTTAGATAAAGGCATGAGACGTTTGGTGCTTGATTTACGTGGAAATCCGGGTGGCTATTTACACGAGGCGGTAAAGTTGGCCGGAAAATTTCTTCCCGGCCATCAATTAGTTGTTGAAACCCGGGGGCGGAGTAATCGGGTTGATGAGAAATTTTATTCAGATCAATGGCGGAAAAACGGACAAGTGTATGATTTCCCACTTGTTGTTATGATTGACCGCGGTTCTGCGTCCGCATCGGAGATTGTTTCTGGTTCAATACAGGATTACGATCGTGGTTTAATCGTGGGAACCAATAGCTTTGGAAAAGGATTGGTTCAAAAAGAGTTCCCAATGAAGGATGGCTCTGCGGTAAGAATTACCACTGCAAAATATTATACACCCAGTGGACGTTTGATACAGTGGGAGTATAAGGGAAAAGATGTACGTGAATATTATGCGGAACATCGTGATACCAGTTGGACAAGCGAGGACAGTCTGAAGAACAGGCCTGTATTCCAAACACGTGCAGGTCGAAAAGTTTATGGTGGTGGTGGAATTCGACCGGATATTATTGAACCATATAAGAGCTATACAAAATCACCAAAGTTGACCAATAAAATTTTAGCAAAGCGTTTATTCTTCGATTTTGCAACACATTACGCGTCCAATCACCCGGAATTGAAAACTAACATAAAGAAATTTCAAGAAAATTTCCATATTAACCAAGGCATTCTAAATGAGTTTAAAAAATATTGCATTGATGAAGGAATCGAGATGGATGATGAAGCATTTTCCAGAGATGAAAGCTACATTTCCAGCAGACTAAAATCCGAACTTGCCCGTAACTTTTGGGAAAAGGATGGATTTTATTACGTTTGGATTCAGAATGATAACCAATTCCACACAGCAATCAATTCTTTTGATGAAGCAAAACGAATTGTGATGTTAAGTGATAAATAATATTAAATCATTGTACTATTAAAACAAAATCAAGTAACTCAGTCGTAAAATAAAACATGTCATTTCCACATTGTGGTCACTGTGTGAAGAGCGTTAGCCTGCCCGGCCGGGGGCAGAGCAGGCGAGAAATCTTTTTAAAGATTCCTTGGCATAGCCACCACCGTGTGGCACCTGCT